>CAUULH010000077.1:0-6343 GCA_963545875.1 uncultured Ethanoligenens sp. | reverse complement strand
TGCTTTCCACCCAGCTCATCGCGGATGTCGAGCGTGTGTTTGACAGCGTGGTCATCCTTAAAGAAGGCCGGATCTTTTTTGACGGCGACGTAGATTCCGTGCGCGAGCGATACGGCAAGTCCGTCGACGCGTTTTTCCGGGAGGCTTTCCGATGCTGAAAAAACTGATCCATTATGAATGGAAAGCCGTCCGCTGGATCTATACCGCCCTGATCCTCGTTTATCTGGCGGTCTTCGGCGTCTGTATGATCCTCATCCGCTTCCCCAACACGTTCGGTCTTGCCTGCGCACTGATCTTCGGCGGGCTGTTCGCGCTGGGCGTGCTGATGCTGTATATCTTTTTCAAACGCTATACGGCCAATCTCTACGGGCGGGAAGGCTACCTGATGTTCACGCTGCCCGTTCGGTCCGAAGAACTGCTGCTCTCCAAGCTGCTGGTGGCATTCATCGGCATCACGCTGTATCTGCTGGTAGCCGCCGCCGTGATCTTCCTCACGGCGCTCTGTATCTCAAAAGGCGTGACCTTCCGCCGTTTTCCCACCATTCAGGAGCTTGAGCTGTTTTGGGGAAAAGAGTGGCCGAATATCCTGCAGGTGTTTTTTTACTATATCGTGGGGCTGGCCGGTGTCATTCTGGATCTCTATTTGGCCATCACGATTTCCAAGCTGCCTTTCTGGCATCGGTTTTACGGGCTGATGGGCGTCCTGGCTTTCGGCGCTCTGTGCGCGCTCAAAAGTCTGCCCATTTGGCTGGTCGGGCTTATATTCCACGTTTCCACGTCGGGCGACTGGTTTTCCCTTTATTACCAAAAGGGGAAAACGGCTATGAGCATTTCGATTTCGTCCGGTTTCTGGCTCATGCTTCTTTATACGGCCGCGTTCGCGGTCGGCGTTTTCTTTTTTACCGCATGGATTATGAGGAAACATACCACTCTGAAGTAGCCGCGTTTCCTGTAATAGATTTTTTTCGACAAGAATAGGAGGATGAAGATGGCCGATATCATACTGAAGACCGAACATCTAAAAAAGACGGTCGGCAGGCTGACGATCGTCTCAGACATCGATCTGGAACTGAAAAAGGGCGAGATCTTTGGCTTTCTCGGCCCGAACGGCGCGGGCAAATCCACGACGATCAAGATGATCGTGGGCCTTTCCCGCATCACGGAGGGCGACATCGAGATCAACGGATACTCGGTGCGGACGAATTTCAACAACGCCATGCGGCATCTCGGCTGCATCGTGGAGAATCCCGACCTGTATAAGTACATGACCGGGCTCGACAATCTCCGGCTTTTTGCCAAGATGTACGACGACGTAGACGACGCGCGCATCCGGGAAGTGCTCTCCATCGTCGGCTTGGGCGACGCCATCCAGAAGAAAGTCAAAGCGTATTCTCTCGGCATGAAACAGCGGCTCGGCATCGCGCAGGCGCTTTTGCATCGCCCAAGCCTGCTCATCCTCGATGAGCCGACCAACGGGCTCGACCCGGCGGGCATCCACGACCTGCGGGAGCTGCTGCGCAAACTGCGCGACGAAACCGGCCTGACCGTTCTCGTTTCGAGCCATATCCTCTCGGAGATGCAGCAGATGTGCGACCGCGTGAGCATCATCAATAAAGGCCGCATCATCACGACCAAAACGGTGGATGAGCTGCTCGCGCTTGCCAATAAACAGGAAGGCGGCGAGATGGTCCTTTCAACGGACGCGCCGGAAAAAGCGCTTGCCGCTTTAAAAGAGACCGGATTTACCGCCACGGCGGAAAAAGACGGCATCCATCTTCAGATCGCGCGCGAAGAAGTCCCGAAAGTTCTGGCCCTGATGCAGGAAAAAGGTCTTTCGGTCTACGGCATCGAAAACCGCGCGAGTGCTTCGCTCGAAGATATCTTCATGAAGCTGACTGGGGAGGAGAAAAAGGCATGAGCTTTTTCAGACTGGTTTCCATCGAACATTTCAAGATGTGGAAGCGTCTTTCCACGCGCATTTTGTTCATCATGGTGCTTTTGATGGCCGTCGGCTGTACCGTGCTGGCCAACTATTCCTATAATCAAAACAATCCTCATCACACGGCGGTGACCGATGTGGCGAACTGGAAGCAGACGGAGCAGACCACTGTCCAAAGTGCGAAAGCCGCGATCAAGGCGGCGGAGAAATCATCCGGTGTCGCCTCAAAAATGCTGATCGGCAGCGAGAAATTGCAGTTGGCGGAAGCCCAATACCGCTTGAAGCACAACATCGCGCCCAAAACAGGCCAGACTTCCGTCTGGGGCTGGATGGAAAAAATGGAGACCAAAGCGGTGATCTCCGATTATCCGGCCTATATCACGATCATCGCGCTCTTCGCCGTGATCTTCGTTTCCGCCTGTGTTGCCGGTGAATACACGGAAGGCACGATGAAAATGATGATCTCGCGTCCGTTCAGCAGATCGGAGATCCTCACTTCCAAGCTGGCTGTTTCCGCCGTTTATGCGCTGGAAATGTTCGCGGCTTTTCTCATCGTCGAATTCCTTGGGCTCGGCATCACGCTCGGTTTCGGCGATATGGGCGCCAAAGCTCTGCTGTGGACGGGCTCGCAGATCCTTTATCTGGCCGCACCGGTCAAGCTGCTGGCGTTGTACGGGCTGGATTTTCTGAGCGTCTTATTCTATGTGATCTTTGCGCTTCTGCTTTCCGTTTTGTTCCGCTCGCGTTCGCTGGCGACCGGCATTTCCATCTTCATGCTGCTCATCGGCGGCTCGATCTTCATGCTGCTGATCGTTTTCTTTGGCTGGGCCAAATACATTCCGTTCGGCCTGACGACCTATTCGCTGTTCTTGATAGATGGCAGTCTGCTGCCGGGCGTCGATCTCGGTTTTGCGCTGCTGGTCAGCGGCCTTTATGCGGCGGCTTTCCTGATTGCAAGCTATTTTGTTTTTCAAAAGCGCGACATCTGATCTTTTTCCCTTTTGCAAAAAAGCCTTCCGGCCTTTTCCGCCGGAAGGTTTTTGTCTTTTTAGAATTCGATGCCCTTCCTTGCGCCGACGCCTTTTTCATACGGGTGCCGGATGCTTTTGATCTCGGAAACATAGTCGGCGAGCGCCGCAAGCTCTTCTGGCGCGTCACGGCCGGTGAGCGCCACTTCCAGCCAGGCCGGCTTTTCCTTTATGAAGCGCAGGACGCGTTCGAGCGGCAGCATCTTTGCGGCGATGGCGCCGGTAACTTCATCCAGCACGATGAGGTCGTATTCGCCCGCTTTGACGGCGGCCCGCTCCAGATTGGAGAGCTGTTCGGCCCGGCACGCGGCGCGTTCGTCCGGCGTCATGCTGAAAACGAATTTTTGAGACCGGCTGCGCAGGACCGGGATGCCGAGCGCGCGGAGTGAGCTCAGTTCCCCGGTGTCCTGCCCCTTGAGGAATTGAACGACGAGCACCCGCAGACCGGCGCCGCGTGCCCGCACCGCAAGACCTATGGCCGCCGTGGTCTTGCCTTTGCCGTCGCCCGTATACAGATGGACTAATCCTTTTTGTTTCATATCCTTTTCGTCCCTTTCAAGAACAGTATAGCCGCCGTGCGCATACCGCGCAAGGCTCAAAGTTCCAAACGGACATGATAGTGCTCGAGCCAGAAATTCATCTGCAAAAGGTAGGCCAAAAGCTGAGGGCCGGTCATCAGCTGGCCGAACCAGGGGCTTTTGTAGGCCGCGCCGCGTGTCTCGGCGATCCGCCGCACCTTTTCCCGGTCTGCCAGCTCGAAAAGCGGGGCGTCTTTTTTTTCTAAAAGGGCGCTCATCCGCCGGCAGATGATGTCGGTGTAGACCGGGTTGTGCGTTTTGGGGTACGGACTTTTTTTGCGTTCGTCGATCTCTTTTGGCAGGATATCCGCCAGCGCCAGCCGGAGCAGTCCCTTTTCCCGTCCGCCCGCAAATTTGAGCTTTGAGGGCAGGTTGAAAGCGTATTCCACCAGCCGATAGTCGGCGAAAGGCACGCGCACTTCCAGCGAATTGCTCATGCTCATGCGGTCTTTCCGGTTGAGCAGGTTGACCATGAACCATTTGATGTTCAGATAAAAAAGCTCGCGCATCCGGAAATCGCGCCGGTTTTCGCCATCCAGATGCGGCACCTGCTTTAACGTATCCTGATAATTCTGCCGCACGCACTCCTCGATCTCCAGATTTTGCAGGGCAGGGGAAAGGAGCTCCCGCCGGTCGCTCACGAAGCGCGACCACGGAAACGTGTCCGCATAGATCATTTCGTCGTGCGTATACCATGGATAGCCGCCGAAAAGTTCATCCGCGCATTCGCCTGAGAGTGCGATGACGTATTTTTTTCGTATTTCCCGGCAAAAAAGGAAAAGGGACGAATCGATATCCGCCATGCCGGGCAGATCGCGCGCGATCACGGCGTCGTCGAGCGCGTCGGCCAGATCCGCGTGGCGCTCGATGTAAGTATGGTGCTTCGTGCCGGCAAAAGCCGCCATTTTTTCCGCCCAGACTTCGTCCGGTGTCGGCTGAAAAAGACTGGCTTTGAAGTATTTGTCGTTGTCTATGTAGTCGATGGAATAAGTCTCAAGTTTTTTGCCGCAGCGTGAAAAAGCTTTTGAGGCGACGGCCGTGATGCCGGAAGAATCGAGTCCGCCCGAAAGAAACGTACAAAGCGGCACATCGCCGACGAGCTGGCGCTCCACAGCGTCGATGAACAGCGCGCGCAGATGGTGGACGGCTTCGGCCTCGGTTTCCCGGTTTTTCTCCGCTTTTGGCTTCCAGTACTCTTTGAGTTCCATGCCTTCCGGCGTGGCCAGCAGATAATGGGCCGGCGGCACTTCTTTAATCTCTTTGAATACGCCGCTGCCGAGCGCTGTGGCCGGGCCGAGCGCAAAAAGCTCGGTGAGGCCGTCGCGGTCGAGAACGGGTGAAACGGCCGGATGGGCCAGCAGGGTCTTGATCTCGGAGCCGAAAAGGAGTGAGCTGCCTTTTTGCGTGTAGAAAAGCGGCTTGACGCCGAGCGGGTCCCGCGCGAGAAAGACGGTTTTCTCCGTTTCGTCCCAGACGGCGAAAGCAAAGATGCCGTTGATTTTTTTCAGGCAGTCTTTCCCCCAGCGGATGTACGCCGCAAGGAGCACTTCGGTGTCGGAATACGAGAAAAACGTAAATCCGTCGGCTTTCAGTTCGCGGCGGAGATCTTCCGTATTATAGAGTTCTCCGTTGTAGACCAGCACATAAGAACGGCCGTCCGCCGTTTTGCGCATGGGCTGTTTGCCGCCTTCCGCGTCCACGACGATGAGCCGCCGGTGGCCCAGTAAAACGTGCGGGCTGAAGAAATGCCCTTCGCTGTCCGGCCCGCGCTCGCGGAGCGTGTCGGTCATATCTTGAAGGATCTGCTGATTTTCCTCGATGTTGTCGGTAAAATTTACCCACCCTGCGATGCCGCACATATCTATCACCTCTTTTTCAGCCTATGCGGCGCTGTTTTCCGCCGTGCAAACGGAAGCGTCCCACGTTTCATTCATAATTCGGCTAAGATTTTGTACGATAATAGAAAAAAGAAGATCCGGGAGGGATGCCTGTGCTTTCTGTAACACAGTTTGATGTTTGGCCAAACCGTCTGCCCGCCGCTTTTGATGGCTTCCGCATCGTTCATCTTTCCGATCTGCACGGGGCCTGCTTCGGCCGGGAAAACGAGCTTCTGTATGACATGGTCCGCCGCCAGAGGCCGGATATCATCGTCGCCACGGGCGATATGCTGGACGGCCGAAAAGAGAGCGGCCGGGCCTTTTTGGCTCTGGCCCGGCGCCTGGTGCGTCTTGCGCCGGTTTTCAGCATTCGGGGAAACCATGAGGAAAATCTGACCTGCAAGCCGGAAGGCCGGATGGTTTTGGCAAATTACGAAAATGCTCTGCGAGCCGCCGGGGTCACGATCCTTCTTGATCGTTCCGCGGCCTTTTTACGCGGCGGGGAGAAGATCCTGCTTTACGGGCTGGCTCTGCCCACATGGAGTTATAAACCTGAGACGGCGCGGCATCCGGATGTTGCTTTTCCGGCAAAAGCCGTTGCCCGGCATTTGGGGGTGCGCGATGTGTCGCGGTGCAGCGTTCTGCTCGCTCATTCGCCGATTTTTTTCCCGGCCTATGCGGCTTGGGGAGCCGATCTGGTGCTTTCAGGCCATATGCACGGGGGCGTGATTCGTCTGCCGAAGATCGGCGGGCTGCTTTCGCCTTACCGGCGCTTTTTCCCCAAATTTGACGCCGGTCTTTATAAAGAAGAAAAAAGCGTCATGCTGCTTTCGCGCGGTCTTGGCGGTTCCGGTTTTCCCATGCGCGTCGCCGATCCGCCCGAGATCGTGGCGGCAGTCCTTCATTCTTCGCATCGGCCGC
>CAUULH010000076.1:0-6386 GCA_963545875.1 uncultured Ethanoligenens sp. | reverse complement strand
GCGGATCTGCAGCATGCTGTAAACTTCCTTCCCAGCCTTTATTATGGCCATTTTAGCCGAAATTTGTAAACGGAATATGAACACACGGCCGGGAGATCCGCTTTGCCCGAAGTTTATTCCTGAGCCCGTATCGCCTCCACGATCGGCGTTTTCAGGGCCCGGCGGATAGAGGACATCCCCGCGAGGATGCCGATGCCGGAGGACGCGGCGAGAGCAATGAGCGTCATCAGCAGCGGCATGGCCATATTCGCCGCGATCACCAGGCCGAACGTCTTGAGCAGCAGGGCCTGGAGCGGCAGGCCCAGCGCGCCTCCCCAAAAGGTGCCGATGAAGCCGTAAAGGGAGCATTCGAGAAGCAGCATCCGGCGGAGGGCGGCCTTATCCATGCCGATGGCCCGCATCATGGCAATCTCGCGCTTCCGCGTCTGAAGATTGGCATGGATGGTGTTGAAAAGGTTGATGCAGGAGATCAGGATGATCACGGCGGCAAACCCGCCCACGAAAAGGAGCATGGCGAGATACTGGTTCCGCATGCTCATCGTTTCCTGATAAAGATCGCTGAAACCGACGCCGGTCTTCAGCACGGCGGGCATCAGCTGCCGGATGGCCGTGTCGGCTTTCTTTTCCGCGCCCTTTGCGTAGCGGATCTCCAGAGTGATCTCCGAATCGCCCGAGGCCCGGAGCGCCTCGGTATCAAAGCGCGACGCGCCGCCTTCCGGGAAGATCAGCACGCCGTCGGCCGACTGAGTGGAGAACCACGGTTTTTCCGACAAAATGCCGGCGATGGGCACGGAAAAGGTCTGCCGAACCGTTTTTGCGCCGGAATCCACGGTCTGGGTCAGCGAAAGAGTCTCTCCGGCGCGGTAATCGGCAAATGCGGCGGCGGCAAAGCGCCCGCTGGCGGAGAAAAGCGAGTTCGTTTCGCAGAGCAAAGCGCCGCCGCTTTTCAGCAGTTCATCATAGGTGGGCGCGTTCCCGGAAAAGCGGAGAGAAGCGTAATTCTCACGGCTCACTTCCAGCACCAGAAGATTCGCTTTCAGCGCGCCGGATCTTGTCACCACCGCCTCAGACCCGGAAAAGCTCTTGTAAACGGCCCCGTATTTTCTGGGCACGCGGCTCGACGGAACCTCCAGCTCGACGTTATATTCCGGCGTCCGCTGAACGGCGGCGACGCCTTTCAGGCCGCGCACTTTCTGCTCAATCTCGTTTAAACCCTGCACACAGGCGGCGATGCCGCTGGCGGCCGAAAACTCATAATCCGAACCGTTCGTCTGCCGCAGGGCCGTTTGCAGAGCGTTGCCGACAGAAACCGAAAAACCGCCGGCCGTGATGAACAGCAGGACGCTTGCGGTCACCGAGAGGACCGTCGCGCGAAAACGTTTGGGACTGCGGCGGATATTCTTGGCCGCAAGGAGACCGGAAAAACCGAAGAGTTTCCCTAAGAAGCGGCCCTTCCGATTCCGGCGGATGCGGCTTTCCCGGTACACGGCGTTCCCCCGCACGGCTTCCACCATCGGAACGCGCATCGCCGCCCGAACGGGACCGAGCGCGGAAAGCAGCACGGCGAAAAGGCTCAGCGCGGCGGCCAGCAGATACGGCCACGCGGCGGGAAACAGCGTCAGGAAAAGAAAATCGGAGGAATCGAACGATTTGACCAGGGCGATGACGGCGGCCATCGCGCCCGTTCCCGCCAGCAGGCCGGCGGGCGCGCCCGCGCACCAGATCAAAAGCGCTTCCGATAAAATGAGGCCCCGGACATGCCCGGGCGACGCTCCGAGACAGCGCAGCGTGCCGATCTCGCTGATCTTATCCGCTACCGACATGGCGAACGAGTTGCGGATGACCAGCATCGTGACGGCCAGAATGACGGCGGACAGGATCAGAAAAGTCAGGATAACGGCGGTCTTCACCTTTGTGGCGGCTGATTTGCCCATCCACTCCACGATGCCGTTCTCTTCAATGTCCTGTTTGCCGATGCCGCAGTCCGCCGCCGCCTTTTTGATAGAAGAAGGAAAATCGAGCGACGGCTTGATCTGGGCGTAGACGCTGTAAGTGTGCGCGCCGGTGGGATCGAGCGTGACGGCGGATTCAAAGTTGTCGTAGTCGTAGATCCCCTGACGGAAGAAGCCGACGACCGTGAAAGTCCGGCTGCTTTTTTGGGTAAACGTTTCGTCCGTGTCTTGGCTGAAAATGGTGCTGGGCGCGCCGTCCGAACTGCCGGAAGCGCCGTTCTCTGCGACCGTGCCGCACGGGAGCGTGACCTTATCGCCCAGTTTCAAACCGGATACCGATACCGAGAGCATGATTTCCCGGCTGTTTTTCGGCATGCGTCCCTTGGTGAGCGTGTACGGCATCATGGAGAGCGCGGACGCGTCGTATTCGTACAGCGGAATGGTCTCGCTTCCGATCTGTAAAGAGGTGTCGCTCGCCGCGATCCCGGCTTTTTGGAACAGGATGTTGTTTTTGAGCTGTTCTGCTTTCGCCCGGCTGGCGATCGTATTCACCTGATAGTGCCAGCTTCCGTTTTCCGCCGCCTCCTCTTTGAAACGCATATTCAGAAAGCTGGAGATCAAAAGCCCGGAGCCGCTCACCAGCGCGACGGCCAGCAGGACGCCTATGGCGGTGAGCACCGTGCGCCGCATTTGAACGCGCAGATATCGGACGGTGAGAGAAGAAACATTCATTTTGCCGTTCCTCCTCCGACGATCCGGCCGTCCTGCATCGTCACGATCCGGTCGGCCTGCGCCGCGACGGAAGGATCGTGCGTGATGAGGATGAGCGTCTGGCCGAACCGGCGCACGGAGCTTTTGAGCAGGGCCAGGATCTCCCGGCCGTTCTGCGTGTCGAGGTTGCCCGTGGGTTCGTCCGCCAGCACGATGGAGGGCTTATGGATGACGGCCCGCCCGATGGCGACCCGCTGCTGCTGCCCGCCCGAAAGCTGATTCGGCAGGTGGTTCCTGCGCTCCGTCAGCCCGAGCGTGCCGAGCAGTTCGCTCAGAAACGATTCGTCCACCGGCTGGCCGTCAAGCATCAGCGGCACGCGGATATTTTCCTCCGCCGTCAGCACGGGAATAAGATTGTAGAACTGGAAGATGAATCCGATCTGCCGCCGGCGGAAAGCCGCGAGCTCTTTTTCTTTTTTGCGGTAGAGATCCTGCCCTTTAATCCGCACGGCGCCGGAAGTGGGGATATCCACGCCGCCGAGCAGATGGAGCAGAGTGGATTTGCCGCTGCCGGAAGGGCCGGTGACCGCGACGAATTCGCCGGCCTCGGCCTGAAAATCGATGTTTTGGAGCGCACGCACGGCCGTTTCGCCTTTGCCGTAGGTCTTGCAAAGCGCTTCCGATTCGATCATGCTCATGAGAAAACTCCTTCCGTTGTCTTTTAAGTCTATTTTCTCATGGGGACCTTGATTTCCGGTGTATTTTACCTTAAGATTTCTTCAGGTTGCCGTTTTTGGCGCCTGCCAGCCCTTGAGAAATGCAACGGTAAAGACGCAGCCTTTCCCCGGCCGGCTCTGCAAAAAGATCTCGCCGCCGTTTTTCTCGATGATCTCTTTGGAAAGCGAAAGGCCGATGCCCGCGCCGCCGCTTTCTTTTTGGCTGCCCGCCCGGTAAAATCGTTCAAATGCGTGCGGGATCTCTTCGCAGGCCATCCCCGTGCCGTCGTCCTGTACGCGCAGTTCGACGGAGAGCGGCGTCTCATTCGCCTCCATAACGATATGTCCGCCCGAGGGCGTATGCTCGAGCGCGTTTTTGATGAGATTCCCGATGGCTTCCGCCACCCAATCCGCGTCGTGGATAAAGCGGATCTCGGAGGGGATGCGGCTGACGAGCGCCACACCTTTTTGATGCGCGGGCTCTTCAAACGGCGCGGCGGCGAGCGCCGCCGTATCGAGAAGGTAGGCCGGCCGGCGGTTCATGGTCACAGATCCGGATTCCAGCCGGGCCATTTTCAAAAGGCTCTGGACCAGCCAATCGGTGCGCTCCACCTGCTTTTCACTGCGGAGCAGGAATTCTTTCCGCTTTTCCGGGCCGAGATCGGGCTTTGCCAGCAGCTCGTGATACATCCGCAGGGCGGCGAGCGGCGTTTTCATCTGATGGGAGATATCCGACAGCAGGCCGCGCAGATACGCTTTATCTTTTTGCAGGGCGCCGGCGCGGAAAGCGGTGTTCCGCGCCAGAGAAGCGACGGCGTTCCGCAGGGCGTCGTAGCCGCTTTCTCCCTGTGAAAGTTCATCCTCTCGTAGAAAATCGCCTTTTTCCACACGGAGAGCGAAAGCTCTCAGCCGGCGCTCCGAATGCCTGTGAGAAAGGAAAAGAACGGCCAGCGCGGCCGCATACAGCGCGGCGGCGCACAGGCAGAACAGGACGGTCTGCCTGTCAAACAGGCTCCGGATATCGCGGATGGCGGCGGGCGGCGTATCCTCGCCGTAGCCGTAAGGGGAGAGCAGCCGGTTCCCGGCCGCCAGATCGGCCGGATCGACGGTGCCGGTGATCAGGGAAAGCTCCGACGCGGATTTTCCGCGCGCCATGCCGCCCGCGAGCGCCACGTCCTGTCTCAGCAGCGCTCGGGCGGTCTGCGCGCCGCTGAGGGTGAGAAACAGGCAGCCTGCGGCGGTAAGCGCCGCAAAAAGGACCGTGAGAAAAAGGGCGGCGTTTCGGGCCGGCTTATCTTTCCATATGCCGCTCATGGTTTTTCCTCCATCCGGTAGCCAAGCCCCCGCACGGTCACGATGACGGCCGTGCTGCCCGCGGCTGTCAGCTTTTCCCGCAGGTGGCGGATATGAACGGATAAGGTGTTGTCGTCGATATAATCGCCCCGGCTGTCCCATAAACTTTCGAGCAGGTTTTCCCTTTTCAGAATCTGCCCCGCGTGCCGGAGCAGCGCGGTGAGGAGCCGATATTCGGTGGACGTCAGAGGCAGTTCCGTGCCGCCGGCGTAGGCCCGGCTCTTTTCCGGCTCCGCACGCACGTTGCCGAGCTGCGGATGGGCATCGGCGCCGCCGCCGCGGCGAAGCAGCGCCTTCACGCGGGAAAGCAGCACATGGAGCCGGAAAGGCTTGGTGACATAATCGTCTCCGCCGCCGTCGAGCCCTTTCACGATATCCAGCTCATCGTCGCGCGAGGTCAGAAAAAGCACCGGCACGGCGGAACGCCGCCGGATCTCCCGGCAGAGATCGAAACCGTTTCCGTCGGGCAGCATCACGTCGAGGACCGCGAGGTCGAATGGCCCGCGCATACAGGCGCGGGCTTCTTTCGCCGTCGCCGCGCGCGTCACCTCATATCCGTCTTCTCCCAGAGCGAACAGCAGGCCCGCGGAAAGATCGGGATCGTCTTCCACCAGCAAGATGCGTTTCATGTCGCGCCTTTCACATCGTGTCAAAATTTTTCGGTTGGACGCCTTTCTTCTATAAACATAAACGATGTATCCGTAAATAGCAAGCGTGCAGTTTCGATTTACACCTAATCTACGGATTTCAGCGCCCCGACCTTATCGATCTTTCGGACTTTTCGGCTGATGAGCAGATTGACGAGCACCGAGCAGCCCACCGTGATGGCGCTGGCCGCGAAAAATCCGCCGGGCGCCAGCTGGGGCTTGATGTCGATGGAAGCGGACGAGAGCGTGCGGACATATATCTGCAAAAAGCCGAGCCCCGCCGGAATGCCGATCAGCCAGCCAACGGCCGTATTCACCAGATTTTCACGCAAAGCGGAGGAGCGGATTTCTTTTTGATAAAAGCCCAGTACGCTCATGGTCGCGTATTCCCGCTCGCGTTCCGTAAAGCTCAGGATGCCGAGATTGTAGAGGATGACGACGGCCAGTAAAATGGCGGCCGCTTTAAGCAGCTGAAAAATGAAACGGAAAGACTGCATGTTCGCCATGATGCTTTCATACTGACTGGCGCGCGTGGTCACTTCCTGCACGCCGGAAAGCGCGCTGATCTTTTTATCCGCTTTCGTGCTGCCGAGAAGCAGAGAGGTCGGCTCGAAAGCATTGCCCATGGTTTTCCAGGCGCTTTCGGAGAAAAAGACGCCCTGCGCCGCGGGCGTATAGACGATCCCTTCGACTTTGACGGCCAGATAGGCTGTTTTCCCTACCGCGCGAAGGAAAAGCGTGTCGCCTTTTTGCAGGTGGAGCAGGCGGGCGGTGCGCTGTGTGACGAGCGCGCCGGTCTTTGGCAGAGCAAGCGTTTTCCCCGCCGGATCTTCCAGATGGATATAC
Source organism: uncultured Ethanoligenens sp. (assembly GCA_963545875.1). GTDB lineage: Bacteria > Bacillota > Clostridia > Oscillospirales > Ethanoligenentaceae > Ethanoligenens. The sequence continues at coordinate 161 of CAUULH010000076.1, read as the reverse complement.
TGCCCGCCGCCCACGACCGTCAGTTTTCCGGTCTCGGAAGAAAGATCACGGTATTCCACGGAAGTCTCTTCGATCCACTGGCCGCCGCCGGTGGCGCGGAACAGCCCGTTCCTGCTGGCCGCCGTCGTCACGTTGGGCTGCACGTTCGCCACACTGGCAGC
>CAUULH010000075.1:0-6399 GCA_963545875.1 uncultured Ethanoligenens sp. | reverse complement strand
GCGTTCCGCTGGGGCGGGGAAGAATTTTTGTTTTTAGTCAAGACACCCGGTGTGAATCAGGCCTTTGCCGTGCTCGACCGGATGCGTCAGCGCATCGCTTCTTCGGTTGTCTATCACGACCATGTGCCCGTGCATGTCACGGTCACCATCGGCATCGTGCCCTTGGACCTGAACGACGTCCCGCACAGCATTGAAGCCTGCGACCGCAAAATGTATAAGGGCAAACACATCGGCAAAAACATCGCCATCATCTAATCATATTCCCTATTTATCCTCAGCGGATTGATTTGTCCCCTCACCAAACACGGGGAAAACGGGGGGATGTTTTGCACACTTTCCACATTTCAGCGTTGAAAACTCAAGAAAAGCGGGCAGAAAAGCTCTTTTTCAGCTTTTTCGCCCGCTTTTTTCGGTTGAATACCGGTGGAATCGGTTCAAAACCTGTCTTTCACCGAAAACCGCCCTGTCTAAGACCTATGTGCGCGAAGACCCGAACCGGCGGCGGCGCATCAGGATCGTCATGGAATTCAGCGCCGCCAGCACGGCAACGCCCGTATCGGCAAAAACGGCGGCCCATATGCCCGCATAACCCAGAGCACCGAGAAACAGGATGACGCCTTTTACCCCGAGCGCAAAAACGATATTCGCCGTCACGACCAGCCGCACCGCGCGCGCGATCCGCACCGCTGTGGGCAATCTGGAAGGCTGATCGTCCATGATGACGATATCGGCGGCTTCCACGGCGGCGTCCGAGCCGACGCCGCCCATCGCCACGCCGACGTCCGCTCGCGCCAGCACCGGCGCGTCGTTCAGACCGTCGCCGACAAAGACCGTCGTTTTATTCTTTCCGTGAGATTCCGCCGCCCGCTCAAAAGCGGCCACTTTGCCATCCGGCAGCAATTCCGCACACACATCGGCAATGCCCAGTTCTTTTGCCACACGCTCCGCCGTCTTCCGCCGATCGCCTGTGAACATCACGGTGCGGGCGATGCCGAGCTTCTTCAGCCCGGCGACGGCCGTTTTCGCGTCCGGTTTCAGCTCGTCGGAAATGCTCAGCGCGCCGAGATACCGCCCGCCGCGTGCCGTATAGACGAGCGTCCCGTCCGCTTCGCACGGGACGAACGGGACCTTTTCCTTTTCCATCAAGGCCGCGTTGCCGGCTAAAAGCATTTGGCCGCCCGCTTCTACCCGCACGCCCATGCCGGCATACTCAAAGACTTTATCCGCCGTATCCTCAGGATCGTCTCCGCTCGCCCGCTTCGCGGCGGCGCGGATAGAGAGCGCGATGGGATGGCGGGAATGCCGCTCTGCCCGCGCCGCCGCCGCGAGCAGGTCTTCTTTTTCCACGCCCGGCGCCGGGAAAATGCCCGTGACCTCAAAAACGCCTTTGGTGAGCGTGCCGGTCTTGTCAAAAGCCACCGTCTCCGCGCGGCTGAGCGCCTCCAGATAATTTCCGCCTTTGACCAGGATGCCGTTCGCCGAGGCCGCGCCGATACCGGCGAAGAACCCGAGCGGGACCGAGACCACCAGCGCGCACGGGCACGAGACCACTAAAAAGATGAGCGCGCGGTAGACCCAGACGGATGCGGGCTGCTGGAAAAAGAGAATCGGCACAACGGCCAGCAGCAGCGCGCCAAGCGTGACCACCGGCGTATAGATGCGCGCGAACCGTGTGATGAACCGCTCCGCCCGGGCTTTCCGGCTGCCCGCGTCTTCCACGAGATGGAGCATACGCGCCACCGTGGATTCTTCATAAGCGTGGGAGACCCGGATGACCAGCATGCCCTCGCCGTTGACGAAGCCGCCCGCCACCGTGCCGCCCGGCCTCACCGCGCGGGGCGTGGGTTCGCCTGTCAGGCTCGACGTATCGACAAAAGAGGTGCCTTCGACGATCTCGCCGTCGAGCGGGATACGCTCGCCCGGCCGCACTTCCACCAGGTCGCCCGTCTTCACAACTTCCGGCTTTACCGTTTCCACTTCGCTGGCGGACGTCCGGCGGCGGACGGTCTCCGGCCTGAGATCAAGCAGCGACGTGATGGATCTGCGCGAACGCTCCGCCGCCAGATCCTGGAGATATTCGCCCACCTGATTGAACAGCATGACGGCCGCGCCCTCGGCATACTGCCCGATAGCGAACGCGCCGACGGATGCGATGGTCATCAGCAGATTTTCATCGAAAATGCGGCCGCGGCGGATATTGCCCGCCGCTTTGAGAAAAACGCCGCTGCCGGTGATGAGCAGAGCCGCTGAAAACAAAAGAAAAGACGCGGTCTGCGCCGCACGCGCGAACGCGGCCGCCGCGCCGGCGGCGTACACCGCGCCGCCGAGGATCAGACGGATCCGGTCGTTCCCGGAGGCTTCTTCTTCCTCTTCTTCCGGCTCGTAGATGCTCACGGCATGCCGCAACTCGCGCACGATGCGTCGCAGGCTGCGAGAGGTTTCGCTTTCCTTAAAGGTTTCGTCCGCTTCCAGCACCAGCCGCCCGCCGGCCAGGTCTACCTGCGCGCGCTTTACGCCCGGAAGCCCGGCGGCACGCTGCTCCAGCATCGCGGCACAATGCGAGCAGGTGAGGTTTTCGAGCTCGTAGATCTTTTTCATCCCGCGGCACCTCCTTTTTCCTGAACATGCGCGAGCCCCTGATGGAAAATGGACTCGATATGGCCGTCGCAGAGCGAATAGTAGGCCATCTTCCCTTCCCGCCGGAATTTGATGACGCGCGCCTGGCGCAGGATCTTCAGATGATGGGATATGGCCGATTGGCTCATACCCGTTACGGCGGCCAGATCGCACACGCACATCTCCGAAGCCATCAGCGCCCCGATGATCTTCAGCCGCGTGGAGTCGGAAAACATATGGAAGAATTCCGACATGAAGTAAAAGGTCTCGTCGCCGCTCAAGCCGCTCTTGACCTTTTCCACCACGTCTTTATGCACTACGGTCGCATAACAGAGCCCATCGTCTTTTCCCGGTTTCATCCTGCTTCCCTCTTTTTTCGTCTTATCATATGAACATGTGTTCATTCGTTTGGCTATATTGTACTACGCTTTTCCCCCTCCTGCAATATCCTTTTCAAAAAAGGCAAGAAAAAACCGCCGGGTGAGCGCCCGACGGTAAAATGGGAGGGATCTTATGCTCTGGTGGCCGCCGTTTCCGCGCCCATGCCCGGAGCGAAACCGCGGCGGAGCTGCGAGCCGGGATACAGGGTGCGAACGGCCTGTCGGAAGCCCGTGCCCCCGCCGACGCAGAAAAGCGGCACCTGCATCACGCCGCGGGCCCGCAGATCGGCCAGCGCCTCGATCCAAAAGCGGAAAGAGAGCTTCGGCTCCAGCCGGATGCTCAGCACCTCGCGCCGCCCGTTCGGCAGCTCGCCCAAAAGCATTTGGGCCGTGTGCTGGCTTTCCGCCCGCCCATGCACCGTTTCCAGCGCGATGAACGGATAAACACTCGAAAGCCGTCTCATCTGCCAGGCCCGCACGGCCGGAAGCAGGTGCGCCGAGATGCGGCGCAGTTCCTCTTCTTCGGGCGGATCGTCATACAGGCCGCGGACATCGTCCAGAAAATGCTCCGCGTCGGCGTTCTGCGCGAAAAGAAACAGCAGCTTTTCTTCAAGACCGCTCGCTTCGCGCACATAGCGCATCAGGATGCGGGGAGAATAGATGCCGCCGCGGTCTCGCGGAACAGCGAGCGGCACCGGCCCGAATGCCGTCCGCAGGGTGCGCGCCGAATAACCGTTTCGGAAATTCTTCTCCGGTTCTTCCGTATCCCGGCGCTGTGAGCGGTCGTAGCCCAGCACCCGGTCCAGCTCTCCCTGCATGATGGCTTGGAGCGCCACCTGAAGCAGCCTCGCCGCGCCGTCCGCGGCGGGGACACGATGTCCCGTCTTTTTTTCTTCCATATTTTTCATCCTTTCCGTATCACTCTGTTTCTATTCTGGACCGTTTTCGCCGTTCATACACAAAAGAGCCGCATTTTCTGAAAATTTTTTCCTCTTGTTCTCACGCTGCGGCGGAAGACCCGCGGTCCGCCTTGACAAGCCGCCGGACGGACGGTATAGTGGTAGCAAAAGGACAGGCGTTTTCCCTTATTGGAGGCAAAAACTGTGAATCTCAAAATGGCGGGCGTGGACTTTACGACGGCGGATGTCGCCGCGAGAGAACCGTTCGCGTGGACAAAAAAACAAGCCGCGCGCGCACTCGCATTTTTCCGCGAAGACCCGGCCGTGAGCGGCTGCGTGCTGATCTGCACCTGCAATCGCACGGAACTGTATCTTTCTTTGAAAGACGGCACGGATACGGACGCCGTCCGCCTTTTGACACAGGCGGCTGAGCGGGTCTTTCCGCCCGCCGATCTCTCCGGCAAAACCGAAATCCCGCCCTTCCGCATACCGTGCGGGAAGGATCTCTTTCGCGCGAGAGCGAACGACGCCGCCGTGCGCCACCTGATCGAAGTGGCCTGCGGGCTCTGTTCCGCCCTGCGGGGTGACGACCAGATCTCCGCGCAGGTGCGCGGCGCGCTCGCGTTTGCCCGTGAAGCGGGCACGGCGGACCCGGTTTTGGAAACTCTTTTCCGCCTCGCCGTCACCGCCGCCAAAAAGGTGAAGACCGAAGTCTGCCTGCGAAAAGCGCCGGTCTCCGCGGCCTCTCAGGCTGTTGAACGGCTCAAAAAGCGGCTGGGCGGCCTTTCCGGAAAGCGGGCGCTCGTCATCGGAAACGGCGAGATGGGCCGGCTTTCCGCCCGTCTGCTCGTCGAAGCGGGCTGCGGCGTGGCCGTGACGCTCCGGACCTACCGCCACGGTGAGACCGTCGTGCCCGCCGGGTGCCGAGCCATCCCCTACGACGACCGCTTGAAAGAAGCCGCGCGCGCCGATATCCTCTTCAGCGCCACCGCAAGCCCGCATTACACGCTCACGCGCGCGATGCTGGAAACGCTCCCGCCCGCGCCGCGCCAGCTCATCGATCTCGCCGTGCCGCGCGATGTGGAACCGGCGGCGGCATCCCTGCCCGGCATCTCCTACCTCGGCATCGACGACCTCGGTGGTCCGGAACCGCTTTCAGAAGCACAGACCGCGCGGATCGCCGCCGTCTGCGAGCAGTACCGCTGCCGCTTTCTCGATTGGAGCGACGGGCGGATGCTGCGCGAGACGGCGGACCGCCTGACGGCGCGTTTTTACCCGCGCATCGCCGCCGAAGCGGAAGCGGGCGCGGGAAACGGGGACGACGTCGCTTTTGCCGTGCGCCGCACCGTCGAATCGCTTCTTTTTTCCTTGAAAGACGTCTGCCCGCCCGATGTGCTCAAAACACTCCGGGAAAAAACCGTCCAAAGGTGCAAACCGTGAAAACGCTCCGCATTGGCACCCGGGCAAGTCCGCTCGCCGTGGTGCAGGCCCGCATCGTGGCGGACGCCATCCGAAAAGCCGACCCGTCGCTCGACGTTCAGCTCGTACCGATGACGACGACGGGCGACCGGCTGGCCAAGGCGAAACTCGCCGATTTCGGCGGAAAAGGGCTGTTCGTCAAAGAGCTCGATCTCGCTCTGCTCGAGGGCCGCGTGGACCTCACCGTCCACAGCTTCAAAGACCTCCCGATGGACCTGCCGCCGGAACTCCCGCTCGCCGCCGTTTCCTCTCGCGCCGACCCGCGCGACGCGCTGGTGCTCCCGGCGGGGCAGACGACCGTGCCCGTGGGGCCTTGGGGATGCTCGAGCGCAAGGCGCACCGTTCAGCTCGCCGAAAAACAGCCGGATCTCCTCATCCTGCCGGTGCGCGGCAACGTGCAGACCCGGCTGGCCAAGCTCGACCGCGGAGATTTCGCCGCGCTGGTGCTGGCGGCGGCAGGCCTTAAGCGCGCCGGGCTGGCCGGGCGCATCAGCCGGTTTTTTTCAGCCGACGAACTGCTCCCAGCCGCCTGCCAGGGCATTTTGGCCGTTCAGGGGCGGCGCGGCGAAGCTTTCCCCTGCCTTGAGCCTTTCCACTCGGCCGAAGCCTGGGACGCGGCGCTGGCGGAACGCGCTTTCGTGCGTGCGCTCGGCGGCGGATGCGGCCTGCCGGTAGCCGCTTATGCGGAGATCCACGGTGAGGAACTGTTCCTGCGCGGGCTTTTTCAAAAAAAAGACGGCACACTCTGGCACGGGCAAAAGACCGGGCCGCGCGAAAAGGCCCGGGCCCTCGGCACCGCGCTGGCCGAGGAAGCCTTGAAGCCGCAAAATACCTGATCTTGTGAAACAAAAGGAGAAAACCATGCTGACATCTTCCGAGCCCATCCGCTCGTTCAACGCCAATATCCATTTTGTGGGGCCAAACCCGGCCACGCCGCTCAACCCGGAAAGCGTATCGCCGAAGATCGCGGACACTGTCTACATTGGGCCGTTCGCTTCCGTCATCGGCGACGTCACCATCGGCGA
>CAUULH010000074.1:0-6423 GCA_963545875.1 uncultured Ethanoligenens sp. | reverse complement strand
TGCCATCCGTGTTGTTGCTGCCGGAAACGTTGCAGATCACCGAATTATCCGACGAGACATAAGTCTGGCCGCTGCTTCCGCCTGTTGAAAAAGCGTGAAGAGAAGAGGGGATCGGCACGGAATAGCCAAAACGCGTATTCGTATAGAGCGTATAGCCGTCGGCCAACGCGCTCGAAGCGGATTCCGACGAAACGGATGAAGAGCTCTCCGACGAAACGGATGACGATGATGAGTTCTCCGACGAAGCGGACGAGGAAACCGCTGAGGAAGAAACGGAAGACACGCTCTGCTTTTTCTGGCAGCTGACAAAGGCTACGAGACCGATGGCTACGATCAAAACGATGCAGACAAGCGCCGCCCAGATGATCGAATGCTTTTTTTTCATTTTTCTTCCCTTTCTTTCTGAAATGAAAAGGTTGGGTCCAGCGTATCATATGCGGTGAAAACTGTCAAGCAAGACGGTTGAAGAAACATTTTTTCGGGTATACTAAAAATCGTAGCGTATCCGGCGCGTACCTGGGAAAAGGGGGAAATGCCATGAATCCCGTCGTTCTATATGGGTCCGAAAAAGACGGGGAAACATCCTGCCTGCTGCTGTCGGCCCTGCACAATCTGGGGCAGCCGGTGCTCCATCTCACGGCGCAGACGGCCGCCCTGCTTCCGCCCGGAGCGAAACAGGTCTCCTTTTTATTGGCGGACGACTGCCAGCTCCGTTCCCTTCTGATGGCGGGCGGCATTTTGCTTTTTCGGGAAAACTGCGAGACGCTTGGCGATATCGAGCTGCCGCGTGCGGCGGCCGGCGTGCTCGACCCGGAAAACGAGCGGGCGGCCGCTCTGCTCCGCGCCGCGCATATCCCGGCGGTGACTTGCGGGCTCTCACAGAAAAACACCGTGACATTTTCGAGCCGCACGCCGGATTCGACCGTCGTCAGCCTCCAGAAAGAGATCCGCACGGCGGCCGGCCGGCCGGTGGAGCCCCGCGAACTGCCTCTTTCGCTTTCCGCGCCAAGACGCGATTATCCGCTACTCGCCGCGATGGCCGTGCTTTGGCTCAGCGGCATCCCGCTGCCGGAAAACGGGCTCAGCTTCTAAAAAACGGGCGGCATACGATGCCGCCCGTTTTTGGATAAAGCGTTTTTGCTCAGATGAGATTGACGTCTTTGCCGTTCATCACGCGGTTCATATTCCGCACGGAACACATCTTGCCGCACATCGTGCAGGTGCTGCCGTCCTGCGGAAAGGATTCTTTCCGGTAGCGGCAGGCTTTTTCCGGGTCGATGGCCAGCTTGAACATGGCCTCCCAATCCAGCGCGCGGCGGGCGTCCGCCATCGCGTCGTCCCATTTGCCGTCATCCGTGCCTTTGGCGAGGTCGGCCGCGTGGGCGGCGATCTTGGCGGCGTAGATGCCCTCTTTCATATCGTCGAAAGTGGGCAGGCGGAGATGCTCCGCGGGCGTGACATAGCAGAGGAAATCCGCGCCCGCCATGGCCGCCACCGCGCCGCCGATGGCGCTCGTGATATGGTCGTAGCCCGGCGCGATATCCGTCACCAGCGGACCGAGTACATAGAACGGCGCGCCGTGGCAGAGGCGTTTCTCCAGCTTGACGTTGGCCGTCACTTCGCTCAGCCGCATATGGCCCGGCCCCTCGATCATCACCTGCACATGGCGCTTCCAGGCGCGCTCCGTCAGCTCGCCGAGCGCGATGAGCTCCGTGATCTGGCTCGCGTCGGTGCCGTCCGCGATACAGCCGGCCCGGCAGGCGTCGCCGAGGCTGAGCGTCACGTCGTACCGCTCGCAGATATCGAGCAGATCGTCAAAGTGCTCAAAAAACGGATTCTCCGCGTCTTTGAGCTTCATCCACGCGTAGAGGAGCGAGCCGCCGCGCGAGACGATGTTGAGCCTGCGCGGATTGCGCTCGAAAACGGCGGCCGTCGCGCGGTTGATGCCCGCGTGGACCGTCATGAAATCCACGCCGTCCTTGGCGTGCTGCTCGAACACGCGGAGAAACTCGTCCGCCGTGATGTCCCCAAGGTCTTTATCGTAAAAACCGACGGCATCGTATACCGGCACGGTGCCCACCGCCGCGGCGGACATCCCGATCAGCCTGCGGCGGAACTCGCCCGTCTTGCCGAACGAGCTGAGATCCATGATGGCCTCCGCTTTCAGCCGGATGGCCTCTCTGACTTTATCGAGCTCGGCGTCCACGTTGCAGCAGTCGCGCGAGACGCCGAGGTTGACGTTGATCTTCGTTTTGAGGCCCTTGCCGATGCCTTCCGGCGAAAGGGCCGGATGGTTCTTGTTGGCCGGGATGACCGCCTGCCCGGCGGCGATACGCGCCCGGAGCGTTTCCGGTTCAACGCCCTCTTTTTTTGCCACGGCCCGCATCTGTTCCGTGAGGATGCCTTTTGCGGCGGCATCCATCTGTGTCGTATAAGCCATAAAGAGCTCTCCTTCATCGATTTGGGCAGAGGAGAAGAATACAAAAAGCGTCTGCCGGCTTGGCAGACGCTTTAGACGCAACGGAAACGCTGCGTTTGCTTCCCTACGCCAGTCTTAACTGAGTACCGTTTTTGAAAAACGGCCTTGACAGGTTCAAAGGGTCAGGTTTTAGCCTTCTCAACCCAAAAAGGGTCCCCCCGCAAACTGCGATATGCACTTGTCTCGTTCCCGGCTCCCGCCGGAAAACGCCCTCAGTATAGCACAGTGTTACCAAAATGTAAAGAAAACGTGTTTGTTTTTTGGGAAAGGGGATGCTATAATGGGGGCCGGCAGGCGAATCACGGAACTTTGTGTGTTTTTCCGCGGGAGGTAATTGATGTTTTCAAACCGTTTGCAGATCATCACCGGGCATTACGGCAGCGGCAAGACGACCCTTGCGATCAATCTGGCCATGGAAGCCGCGAAAAACGGGCGAAAAGTCTGCCTGGCGGATATGGACATCGTGAACCCCTATTTTCGCGCCGCGGACAGCGCCCGCCCGCTCGAAAAGGCCGGCGTCCGGCTCATCAAACCCGTTTACGCCGGTACGAACCTCGACAGCCCCGTGCTGCCGGCCGAGCTGGCGGCCGCTTTTGACGACACCTCTTACGACACCGTGATCCTCGACGTCGGCGGCGACGACGCGGGCGCGACAGCGCTCGGCGTCTACGCGTCGCGCATCCTTCAGACCGATCACATCCACCTTTACGTTTTCAACGCCAGACGGCCGCTCACCTCCACACCGGAGGAAACGACCGAGATCCTGCGGGAGATCGAACGCGTCTCCCGAATACCTGTTACAGGCTTGGTAAACAACACCAACCTTGGTGAAGAAACGGACAGCGGCGTACTCAAAGCTTCGCTTCCTTTTGCGGAACGGACCTCAGAGCTTGCCGGACTGCCCGTTCTTTTTACCTGCGCGAAAAAAGACATTGCGGCCGGCATCGGCCTGCCCCGTGTTCACCCGCTCACCATGTGGGTCTCGCCCCCATGGTGAAAGCCGTGCGCCGCACGGCAAAATCAAACGCGCCGCTCCGGCGGCGCGCCGGGAGGTTAGGACTTATGCCAAAGATCATCGTCGATGAGGAACGCTGCAAAGGCTGCGGTTTGTGTGCAACAGCCTGTCCCCAAAAGATCGTGGCGCTCTCATCCCAAAAACTCAACAGCAAGGGATACCATCCCGCCCACGTGGACGAGATGGATCGCTGCATCGGCTGCGCCATGTGCGCGCTGATGTGCCCGGATGTCGCCATCACGGTGGAAAGGTAGGGAGAACATATGCCTGAAAAAGTTCTGATGAAAGGCAACGAGGCGCTTGCCTCGGCGGCCGTCGAAGCAGGATGCCGGCATTTCTTCGGCTACCCCATCACGCCGCAGACCGAGGTCTCGGCGTTCATGGCCAAAAAGATGCCCAAGATCGGCGGTACTTATCTCCAGGCGGAATCCGAAGTGGCCGCCATCAATATGGTCTACGGCGCCGCGTGCGCCGGCGTGCGCGCCATGACGTCGTCTTCCTCGCCGGGCGTGGCGCTCAAGAGCGAGGGCATCTCGTACCTCGCCGCGTGCGACCTGCCGTGCCTCATCGTCAACGTGCAGCGCGGCGGCCCGGGTCTCGGCGGTATCCAGCCGTCGCAGTCCGACTACTGGATGGCCACCAAAGCCGGCGGCCACGGCGATTTCCACCTCATCGTACTGGCGCCGGCCTCTGTGCAGGAGATGGCGGACGATGTTTTTCTCGCTTTTGATCTGAGCGACCGCTACCGCGTGCCGTCCATGATCCTTTCCGACGGCATGCTGGGCCAGATGATGGAGCCCGTGCTGATGAAAAAGCCGGAAACGGCCGCGCTGCCGCCCAAGACCTGGGCGACCGACGGCCACAAAGGCAGGCGGAAGCACAACATCATCAACTCGCTCTACCTCAAGCCGGAAGAACTGGAAAAACTGAATTTTGAGCGCTTTGCGCGCTATAAGACGATCATCGCGAACGAACAGCGCTCGGAAGGCTATCTGCTGGACGACGCGGAGCTCGTCGTCGCGGCCTACGGCGCATCCGCCCGCGTGGCGAAGAGCGCCGTGATGGCCGCGCGCGCCAAGGGCCTGAAAGCCGGGCTTCTGCGCCCCGTTACGCTGTGGCCTTTCCCGGATAAAGCCTTCAAAAAAGCGGCCGAAACGGCGAAAGCGTTTTTGACCGTCGAGATGAGCATGGGACAGATGGTGGACGACGTTCGTCTGGCCATCGATTGCAGCCGCCCGGTATCGTTCTACGGGCGCACCGGCGGCGTTATCCCCACGCCGGCGCAGATCCTCGGCGAAATCGAGCGGATCTTAGGAGGTGACCGGTAATGGCGGTCGTATTTCAAAAACCGCACGGGCTGACGGATACGCCCATGCACTATTGCCCGGGCTGTACGCACGGCATCATCCACCGGCTGGTAGCCGAAACGATGGATGAATTCGATATCGAGGGCAGGACCGTCGGCGTCGTGCCGGTGGGCTGCGCCGTCATGGCCTACGATTACTTTTCCTGCGACGTAGTGGAGGCCGCGCACGGCCGCGCCCCCGCCGTGGCAACGGGCCTCAAACGCTCGCTGCCGGACGATATCATCTTTACCTATCAGGGCGACGGCGACCTCGCCGCCATCGGCACGGCGGAGACCGTCCACAGCGCCACGCGCGGCGAAAACATCACGATCATCTTCGTGAACAACACCATCTACGGCATGACGGGCGGCCAGATGGCCCCGACCACGCTGCCGGGCCAGGTAACGCAGACCACGCCGTACGGGCGCGACCCGGGCTATGCCGGCTATCCGGTGCGCATCTCCGAGATGCTCGCCACGCTCACCGGCACGGCCTACATCGAACGCGTGGCGGTCGATACCCCCGCCCATGTCCGCGCGGCGAAAAAAGCCGTCAAAAAGGCTTTCCGGTATCAGATCGAGGGGAAAGGCTTCTCGCTCGTGGAAGTGCTTTCCACCTGCCCGACCAACTGGGGCCTTTCGCCCACCGAGGCTATCGGCTGGCTGCAAAAGAACATGATCCCGTACTATCCGCTCGGCGTCTACAAAGACCGCTATGCGGAAAAAGGCGGCAAAGAGGAGGCGCAGGCGTGATGGCGGTGCAGACAAGATCACTTCCCCTTGCGACGCTTTTCGCCGGATTCGGCGGACAGGGCATCCTTTTCTCCGGAAAAGTGATGGCCTACGCCGGGCTGCTGGAAAGCCGCGAAGTCTCCTGGATGCCTTCTTACGGCCCGGAAATGCGCGGCGGCACCGCGAATTGCAGCGTGTGCATCTCGGACGAGCCCATCGGCTCGCCGCTCGTCACCGATCCGGACCTCTTCGTCGTGATGAATATTCCTTCCTATTTAAAATACATCGATTCGGTAAGGCCCGGCGGAATGGTCTTTATCGATTCGTTCCTCATCGACCGGAAGACCGAGCGGAAAGACATCCGCGCTTTTTACGTTCCGGCCACTAAGCTGGCCAGTGAGAACCATCTCGACGGCCTCGCCAACATGATCATGCTGGGCAAAGTGCTCAAAGAGACCGGATTCGCCGCCTATGATTCCGTGGTCGCCGGGCTGCGCAAATCCGTGCCCGCACGCCGCGCGAACTTGGTGGACGCGAATATCAAAGCCATCGGCATCGGCCTTCATTACGGCGATTGATTTTCCGATCCGGAAATAATCCCTATCTAAAAACCGTCCGTATTTTTTACGGGCGGTTTTTTGTCGAAAAGAGTTCACAAGCACGCGCTTCTGTACTAAAATAGACAGAGAAGAAAGATCGGGTACAAAAGGAGAAAAAATGGCACGGTGCATGAACTGCGGCAGGGAACTGCCGGAAAACGCAGAGCGCTGCCCGGCCTGCGGCAAAGAGGCGGAAGCCTTTCTCGCCTCGACGGCCAGCCCGGTGGAGACCCAGCTGATGGAAGCGCGTTTG
>CAUULH010000073.1:0-6454 GCA_963545875.1 uncultured Ethanoligenens sp. | reverse complement strand
GCCAGCTCCATGGTGCCATCCACCATAAAATCGACGACGCCGTTCATCTGGGCCGTAGGCACGCTGCCGAGCGTGGGAACGAGAAGGAACGCCATCAGCAGGCTGAAACCCACCTTCAGGATATTGGGCACGCTGGTGCGCCCAAAAATGGGATTGAAGATCACCATGCCCGTCACTCGCAGAAAGACCAGAAGGAACAGATCGATATTGATGCCCGTGCTGATCGTCATGGCCGCCTGCTCCTCCCGCCTTATTCACTCGACTATGTGATCCCCTTGATCGCGTTGAACACTTCCCGCGTAAAGGAGGAAAGCTGCGTCATCATCCAGCCGCCCGCCACGGCCAGAAGAATGAGGACGGCCACCAGTTTGGGGAGAAAATTCATGGCCTGCTCATGGATCTGCGTGGCCGTTTCAAAAATCGCGATCACCAGCCCGACGACAAGGCAGACGCCCAAAAGCGGGATGCCGAGAATGGCGACCATGACGAGCGTGCGATGGGCGATATCCATGATCTGGGTCTCATTCATTCGGGTTCTCCTTCCATGCCGCGGGACTCACCGGAAACTCTGCACCAGCGACTGCACGGTGAGCCCCCAGCCGTCCACCAGCACAAAAAGCGCCAGTTTGAGCGGCAGCGAGATCATCGTGGGCGGCAGCATCATCATGCCCATCGACATCAAGGTGGAAGCCACAATGATATCGATGACCAGAAAAGGCAGAAAGATGAGAAAGCCCATCATGAACGCACGTTTGAGCTCGCTGATGACGAAAGCGGGGATCAGCACGCTGTTGGGGATCTGGTCGAGCGATTTCACGGCGGACATGCCCGCCATGCTGAGAAACGTTTTCATGCTGGCTTTTTCCGTCTGCTTGAACATAAACTGCCGGAGCGGCTTCATGGCGTTGACTTCCGCCTGCTGAGTGGTGATCTGCCCGTTCACGAGCGGCTGGTAGGCAGTCGTGTTGATCTGGGTCATCACGGGCCGCATGATGAACAGCGTAAGAAACAGCGCGATACCGATGAGCACTTGGTTCGGAGGCGTCTGCTGGGCGCCCAGGGCATTTCGCAGGAACGAAAGGAAAATGATGATGCGCGTGAAAGACGTCATCATGATGAGGATGGACGGCGCAAGGGCGATCAGCGTCAAAAGCAACAGGATCTGGAGCGTGTCCGCCGTGCCGGACGGCGTGGTGAGGCCGTTGAGCGTCAGGGAGATTCCGGGATCTGTCGCCGCCGAAACGCCGAGACCGATCGTAAAGACAAGCGTAAAGATCGCCGCCGCACTGAGAAAGCGGACGGTCTTTTTCTTTTTCTTCGTCCACTTCCGGCATTTAGCGATCTTCGTCATGATTTTTTTCCTCTTCCATATGCAGCCACTTTCCCACCTTTTTGCGCATCCGCCCATTCGGGATGGAATCCCTCAGCGCCGTTTTGAACGCCGAGGCAAAATCCGGCGGGGCCTTGGACATCTCGACGTCCTCCACCGCTTCGGGTTCCAGCTCGCGGAGCGTGGTCATGCCGGACTGGGTAACGCCGACAACCATGACCTTATCCACCGCTTTCAGGAGAAGGATCGAGCTGTCTTTGGAAAGCTGTATCCGTTCGAGAACCCGGATGTTCTTCCCCTTGGTGCCCAGCATGTTTCCACCCGACAGCACCCGGGAGATGACATAGACAAGATATAAGAACAGAATGACGATGAAGAGCGTAAAGATCAATTTCAGGATTTCCACGGGCGGGTCTCCTCCTTACCACGAAAGGGCATCACTCCGGCATAACACGCGAAATGGCGGCAAGGAGCCTGTCCGCCTGGAACGGCTTGACGATAAAATCCATAGCGCCTTCTTTGATGGCTTCCACCACCATCGCCTCCTGCCCCATGGCCGAGCACATGATGACTTTGGCGCCCGGATTGGTCTTGCGGATCTCTTTGAGCGCGCCGATCCCGTCGAGGTTCGGCATCGTGATATCCATGATGACCAGATCCGGAGAAGCGGCGGCATATTTCTCCACGGCCTGCTGGCCGTCTGCCGCTTCATCGGCGATCTCATAGCCGCCTTTTGTCAGAATATTTTTGAGCATCATGCGCATGAAAGCCGCATCATCTACGATCATAATTTTTTTTGCCACAATAATTCCCCCTGCCGCATTCTTACTTGCGATCTTGTTTTTTACCGAGGATCTCCGTGATGCGCACGCCGAAACTCTCGTCGATTACGACCACTTCTCCATGAGCGATCATCTGCCCGTTGACGATGATGTCCACGGGATCGCCCGCCTGCTTATCCAGTTCCACGATGGAGCCCGTCGTCAGATCCAGTACTTCGCGCACCAGTTTGCGCGCCCGGCCGACTTCAACGGACAGTTCAAGGGGAACGTTCTGGATGAGCTCAAAGTTGCTCTGCTCATCCGGGTTCAGCACCAGCTCCGGAGAAGCGGAAAAATTGGGAAGCACGGCCGGCCGTGCGGAAGCGGCAGCCGCCGCTTCCCGCCTTGCTTTTTGAGGCGGCAAATCGGGCGACGGCTCCGCGCTCGGCGGAACGAACATGCCCGCGCTGCCCACATTTGGGTCCGAGCCTGCCGATTGGGATGCCGAAGCCTCCTGAGCTGCCTGTGCAGGCGCTTCAGGCGCCGGCGGCACAGCCGAAGCCGTATCGTCCGGAGCCTCCGCCGCGGCGGAAGGCGTGCCGGCGGCCGCCGACGAAAAGCCGGTTTCCATCTCGGCAAGGCTCGAAACGCCCATCTTGCGGAGCATGGCATCCACCAGTTCCTTTTCGAAATCATGGGTCATCACCATGAAGATCTCGCTCTGGAACATGGATTCTACCGTAAACTGGAACCGGACGAAGATGGATGAATCCAGATGCTCGTAAATGGCGGCCAGCTTTTCCTTCTTGTTCTCGTCCGTCAGCACAAAAGCGGAAGGCGGTGAGATATTCACCGTGCGCTCGATGAATCCCGAAAGAGCCGTCGCCGCGCCGCCCATCATCTGGTTCATCACTTCCGCCACGGCGGAAAGCTGGAGCTCGCCGAACTCGGTGTTTTCATCCACTTCGCCGCCCATCAGGTGGCTGACGATCTTGCCTGCGTCAGCGGCGCGCATGATCAGAAAATTATCGCCTACGACGCCCTCCGTATACGAGATGACGACGCCGATCGACGGGATCTTTTCAATACTTCCGGCCAGTTCATCGGTGCCCTTTTCCACCTTCGGCGATGTGATGATCACTTTCTGGCCGATGATGTTGGACAGGGCCGTAGCCGCCGCGCCCATGCTGATATTGCTGACCTCGCCGATGATGTCTATTTCACCCTTCGTCAGGGCAAACTCCTCATTTTGACTCATTTTTCACTCCACTCTCCAGCATGACGTGATCCACGCGGATAGCCCGATTTTTGTGCCAGACGCCCAGCGTTCCCTTGAACCATTCTTCATCGCCAGAAAAAAGAACCGCTTTTTCGCCCACATGCTGATCCAGCGCGATGACGTCTCCCGGTTCAAGATTCAAGGCTTCTTCCAAAGTGATCTGGCAGGAACCCAGCACGGCTTTTAATTCGATGGGGATCTTCCGCACGCTGCCCAAGAGGGATTCCTTAGCCGCCCGTTCATCCTCCGGCTTCGCCTTTTTCTCCGTGAACCAATAGCGCGTATTAAGGTGTTCAAGGATCGGCTCCAGGATCACATAGGGCATACAGAAACTGATGTTGCCCACCACGTCGCGGATCTCCACATTCAGCATGATGATGACCACGGTTTCGTTCGGCGAAACGAGCTGGCTCTGGCGCGAATTGCTCTCAAGCCGCGTAAACGTCGACTTGATCGGATAAACGTTTTCCCACGCGTCGCCCACCAGTTTGCAGACCTGCTGCACCACGCGCTCGAGGAGCTGAAGCTCGATGTCGGTATAATCCCGGTCCGCCTCGTAATTGTCTCCCGGCCCGCCGAGCAGGCGGTCGATGATGGCAAAGGCGATAGGCTGGTTGAACGTGATCATGGACGACCCTTCAAGCGGGGCCATATCCATAACGCCCATCAGGATATTCTCCGACAGCGCGTTTGAATATTCGAAATACCGCTGTTCTTCGATGGTGACGACTTCGACTTTGCAGTAGCTGCGCAGCACGCCCGAAAGATAAGAAGACAGGAGACGCCCATAATTCTCATAGATGATATTGATGGTTTTGAGCTGTTCTTTGTTGAACTTTTTGGGGATGCGGAAATCATACGGTTTGACTTTTTTCTCCGTGGTCGCACTGTCCAGCTCGTTGACCGTGATATCCCCGTCGTTCAGCGATTTTAACAGTTCATCAATCTGATTCTGCGATAATACGTCGCTCATACCCTGCCTCCTTTTTCCCGATTTTCTGTCTCGCCCGGGCCGGTGCTTTCCTCCGGCCGCGGGGCGGTTCTCTCTTCTCCGGGACGCAGAAGAGTCTCCAAGCGCCGCTCCACCAGAAACATGGATTCTCCAGCCTGTATGGCCAGCACGCCTTCAATCGCGGTCTGGCGGATCTTCCGGCGGTGTTCCGCCCCCTCACGGATGCGCCCGGCAAGCGGGAACAGCACCAGATAAGCGAGCAGCACGCCGTAGGTAAGCGGGATGAGCGCCCCCGCCATGCCGGAAGCAAACGCCCGCGGCCCGGTATAATGCCTGAGCACAAGAATGATGCGGAAAAGCGTCCCCGCGGCGCCCACGCCGATTCCCAGGCAGCCCATGCGCTCGAAAAGCGACTGGACCTCACGGCCTCCGGCGCGCTCACTTTCCGCCTCTTTTTCAAGGATGAGCCGAACGGCATCCGGCCCGGCGGCCGCGGAAATCAGGCGAACGCCCTCGCGCACCAGCGGGTCGGTCAGCCACCCTTCGGCCGGCTCCAGCGCCAGAAGCCCCTTTTCTCTTGCGAGCCTCGCCAGAACGAACAGCTCTTTTTCGACCTTTTCCCCGTCTGCGCGGTGAAGGGCATGCCGTGCATGGTGCAAAAGACGCCCAAGAACGGAAAAAGGGGAACTCATCGCACCGAGCGCGGCCGTTCCGCCCGCCACCAGAAGCAAAGCCCATCCGTCCGCCAGCTGCGCCGGATTCCCGCCCGCCGCCGCAAAAACGGCCACCAGCACCGCTATGCTTATCAGGCCTGTAAAAAACGACATGGAACCGGTATCCTTCCTTTTCTGTTCAAAAGACCGCCGGTGAAAAGGCCGGCATTAAACGAAAGGATCATCGGTATGGGGCCTCAGCTCTTTTTCTTTCCGAGATTCGACCGGCCGCACCACGACCAGCGCGCGCTTGTAAAACGTCACCATTTCATCGATCACCGTCTCCGCGTCCTCTTTTACGAGAATCTTTTTCCCGCTCTTCAGCGAGATCACGGTATCCGGCGTCTCCTCGATGAACTCGATCTCGAACGGGTTCACATAAAAGCGCTCTCCGTTGAGCTTCGTGACCTTGATCACTTCAAATTCCCCTTCCGGGCATTTTCAATTACGAGCGTTTGAGGTTGACGATCTCTTCGAGCAGGGTATCGGCCACGGTGATAACGCGGGAATTGGCCTGGAAACCGCGCTGCGTGACGATCATGTTGGTGAACTCCTTAGAAAGATCCACATTGGACTGCTCGAGCGCGCCGGAAATCAGCGTTGTGCTGTTGCCGTTGACATCCGGTTTGAAATACGTGGCCGCGCCGGAAGCGGCGGAAGCAGTGAACGATGTGTTGCCCGCCTGCGTGAGGCCGCCTTCATTGGCGAAATTCGCCAGCGCGACGGTGATCTCATTGCCGTTCGAATCGTAAAAATAGCCCGCCGTGCCGTTGACTTCCGCCGAGATCGTGCCGTCCGTATTGATGGTGATATCCGAAAGCTCCGAGCTGCTCAGGGAAATATCGCCGGTGGCCGAACCGATGGTATACGTCGTGTCCCCATCCGTTGTTTTAAACGTGGCGCCGGTCAGATCGACGGCTTCCAGCGTCGTTGTATCCGTCGAGCTGTCCGTGGTCGCGCCCATCACATCGTCGCCGTTGGAGTCGACCAGATGGCCGTCCGACGAAAAATGGAATTCGCCGTTTCGGGTATATTGCAGCGTTTCCGTGGTACCGGTGCCCGTATTGACGACAAAGTAGCCGCTGCCGTCGATATACAGATCGGTCGAAACATCGGTCGATGTTTCATCGCCGGTGTCCATGTTTTTGCTGATGCTGCTGACTTTGGTGCCGTAGCCCACCTGAGTGGGATCGGTAGTGCTGGTGGAACCGTCGAGCGTCTGATAGAAAAGGTCTTCAAAATTCGCGGTGGTGGACTTATAACCGTCCGTATTTACGTTGGCGATGTTGTTTCCGATGACATCCATGGCCGTCTGCTGGGCCTGAAGGCCTGTAACGGCGGAATTGAGTGCTCTCATGGGAAAACTCCTTTCTGAGTGGACCCCGATCGAAACGGGAGGCCACTGGTCCTGCGAAAATA
>CAUULH010000072.1:0-6679 GCA_963545875.1 uncultured Ethanoligenens sp. | reverse complement strand
AGATCCTGCAAAAAGAGCTGGGGGACTTCGGCATCGCGGACTGGACGCACCCGAACGGCGGCTACTTCATCAGCTTCAACGGGCCTGATGGCTGCGCTTCCCGCATCGTGTCGCTGTGCAAAGAAGCCGGCGTGACGACCACGCCGGCGGGCGCGACCTTTCCCTATCACAAAGACCCGCGCGACCGCAATATCCGCATCGCGCCCACCATGCCGCCGCTTGCCGATCTGCGCACGGCCATCACGCTCTTCACGCTCTGCGTAAGGCTCGCCGCCGTGGAAAAACTGCTGAAAGACCGGAAAAGCTGAAAACCGCGCATCTTTCCAAAAGCCAGCCCGCCGTTTCCGCCAGGGAAAAACGGCGGGCTTTTTCTTTTTTAAACACATCTTCTTCGCCGCACGGCGCTATATTTAAACAGAACGGATGAAAAGGGGCGGAGAAGATGTGCGGGCAAAAAGCGGAACGAACGGCGGATAGGCACTCATCCCTGCTGCCGTCCCGCCGCGCGCGGCTCTTTTTTCTTTTCCTTGCGCTTCTCGCCGCGGGCGAAGGGCTTCTCTTTTTCTTTGTGTTCCGCATCCCGGCGGCCGTGCTCGTTCTCCTGCTCGCGCCGCCGCTCGCCTTCTGCCTGTGCCTGCTGTTTTTCCTCCGGCCGGCGCGTGCGCCGCGCGCGCCGGAAGAAAAAGAGGAAGTGCTGCGCGGCATCCTCGCCCAGACGGAAAGCATCCTCGCCGAGCTCCGGCGGCAGGAGACGCGGGCATACGGCGCCGCGCCGCCGGAAATCCGGCGGAACGTTCAGGCCCACGCAAAGCAGATCCGCCTGCTTGCCTCCGCCGGGCTGCCCGCTCCGCCTGAAAAATGGGGAGAAACGAAGATCGCCGTTTCGGAGCAGAACAGCCTTGTTCTCGGCGAAATGCTCCGCGCGGCGGATACGGGCGGGCGGGCGGCCGTCGGGCCCATTCTGCCCTGCATCCTGCTTTTCGACCGCGACTGTTTCGCTCAGGTGCTCGACGACGTATTTTCATCTCTTGAAAGAGAGGGCGGCTCCATCCGGGTCTTTTTTGCCTTGAGCGGCGACTCGATGGCACTCACGCTTTCGGGCCTGCGCCGTTCCGGCCCTCAAACGGATCGGGCGCATCCGCCGTTTTCCCCCGTCTCGGTCAAAGCAGTGGAAAACCGGACTGGGCTTTCGCTTTCGCGCTCCCTGATGGCGCGGATGGGCGGCTCGCTTTCCTGCTGTGTCTTTTCGAAAGGCCGCTCCGTCTGCCTGCGCCTGCCGCTCGCAAAAAATGACGGTCCTTCCGGCAGCCCATGAAAAGCGGCGTTTTCCATCGCGGCAAAACATATGGTATAATGGGGAAAAATGGAGAGACCGGGGGAAGAGTATGGACTACGACTGCCTGATCGTGGACGATGAAAAGGCGCTGGCCGAGAGCACCCGCGATTATTTCAACCTTTTCGGCATCAAGACGGCCTGGGCGGCGGACGCGGCCGCATGCCTGGCTTTTTTGCGGGAAAACCGCGCCGCTCTGCTCCTTTTAGACATCAACCTGCCCGGGCGCTCCGGCTTCTCGCTCTGCAAGCGTCTCCGGCAGGAAAGCGACCTGCCCATCCTGTTCATCAGCGCGCGCACCGCCGAAGACGACCAGCTCCTCGCGCTCGGCATCGGCGGCGACGATTACATCGTCAAGCCGTATTCGCTCAGCGTCCTGCTCGCAAAAGTCCGGGCGGTGCTCAAAAGAAGACGGCCCGGCGGGCAGGCTCCTTCCTCTTTTACCCGCGGAAATTTTTCTCTTGATCTCACGGCCGGCCTCGCCCGCAAAAACGGACAGGCCCTGACGCTCACCGCCATGGAATACCGGCTGCTCGCCTATCTGGTGAAAAACCAAGGGCGGGTGCTCCCGAAAGAAGAACTGTTCCATGCCGTGTGGCGGGACGGCATCACCGGCGACGGCACGCTGAACGTGCACATCCGCCGCCTGCGCGAAAAGATCGAGGACGACCCGAACCGCCCTGCCCTCATCCGGACGGTCTGGGGCGTGGGCTACCGCTTTGAAGGGGACGAACCATGAAGCTGAAACCGCTTTTTGTTGGCGCGGCGCTCTTATTCGCGGGCGCGGCGCTCCTCTTTTATCTGATCCAAACGCCCGCGGAAACGCCGGATACGGCGGCATACAACGACATCTCCGAAACGCTCGGCGAGCGCTGGAGCACGCTGGACGCCCATTCTCTGCCCGGCAGAGCGTACCCGGTCGATTACGCCGTGCTCGATCTGAACGGCCGCGTGCTCGCCGCCACGCGCGCCGGCCTGCCGGAAGCTTCCGTGGCCGCCGCGGTGCGCCGGCGCGATACCCTCCTCGACATCCACTCGGGCGGAACGGTGGTGGGCAACGTGCTTTTTTACGACGACGCGGCAAAAGCACTGCAGGCAAAACAGCGGGTGCTGGAAGCCGCCGCGCTCATCATGGCGGCGCTGTCGTTTTCTTTCTGCCTGTTTTATACGCTCCTGCTGGACCGCAGACTGCTCCGCCCGTTCCGGCAGTTGAACGGATTTGCCAGGCGCATCGCGGCCGGAGACCTCGATCTTCCGCTCAAAATGGAAAAGGGCGGCCCGCTCGGGCCGTTTACCGAAGGGTTCGACCTGATGCGCGCCGAGCTTAGGCGCGCCCGTGAGGAGGCCCGCCGCGCCGAGCAGAGCAAAAAGGAGCTCACCGCTTCGCTAAGCCACGATATCCGCACGCCGGCGGCCTCGATCCTCGCCACGGCGGAGCTGGCCTTAGTCCGCACTCAAGAGCCGGAGGCGCGGCGCGCCTGGGAGACCGTGCAAAACAAAGCCGAACAGATCCGCCTGCTCATCAACGACTTGTTCCACGCCTCGCTCGAAGAACTCGAAGAGCTGAACGTGACGCCGAAAGAAGAGAGCAGCCGGGTGCTCATCGGCCTGCTGAAGGCCGCGGACTACCGGGGAAAAGCCGTCATACCGCCGGTGCCGGACTGCCTGCTCTCTTTCGACCGCCTGCGGCTCGGGCAGGTATTCGACAACATCGTGAGCAACTCCTACAAATACGCGGACACGGCCATCCGGATCCGTTTTGAATTCGACGGCGGCCTGCTCGCGGTCACGTTCTCGGACAGCGGCCCCGGCGCGCCGCCCGAGAGTTTGCCTTTTCTCTGCCGGAAATTCTACCGCGGGCCCAACACGGCGGGCAAAAGCGGCTCCGGGCTGGGGCTCTATCTTTCCCGTTGGCTGATGGAGAAGATGGGCGGCTCGCTCTCCTGCGCGGATCGGGAGCGGGACGGAAAAATCTGCGGATTTGAAGTGCAGGTGCGTGTCCCGCTCGCCGGCGCGATTTAAGAAACCCGTAAGGAACCGCTAAAGACCCGTTAAGGCCGGGCCGGTAAAATGGAAACCGGAACGAAAAATCTGCCTGTGACAGAAAGGACGATTTCCATGCCGCCTATCCTCACCACGGAAAAACTCTGCAAGTCCTACTCGCACGAAGGGCTCCAGCAGCATGTCCTGCGGAACCTCGATCTGAACATCCAGAAAGGCGATTTCACCGTCATCATGGGGGCCTCCGGCGCGGGCAAATCCACGCTCCTTTACGCGCTCTCCGGGATGGACCGCCCCACTCTCGGCAAGATCGTATTCGATGGGAAAGAGATCTCCGGTCTTTCAAACGACGCGCTGGCCGTTTTTCGCCGCACGCACTGCGGCTTTCTCTTTCAGCAGGTCTTTTTGATGGACAGCATGAGCGTGATGGACAACGTGCTGGCCTGCGGCCTGCTCATCAGCCGCGATAAAAAAGCGCTTTTTGAGCGGGCGAAGACGCTTTTCGGTCAGGTGGGCCTCACCGAGACCGACTGGTGCAAATTTCCCTCCCAGCTCTCCGGCGGCGAAGCCCAGCGGGCCGGGCTGGTGCGCGCGCTCATCAACCGGCCGGCCGTCATCTTTGCCGACGAGCCGACCGGCGCGCTCAATTCCGCCTCCGGCAAAGCCGTGCTGGACAGGCTCACTCAGGCGCACCAAAACGGCCAGAGCATCGTGATGGTGACGCACGACCTGCGCTCCGCACGGCGCGGCGGCCGCATTTTGTACTTAAAAGACGGCGTCGTCCGCGGGGAATGCATCCTCGGCCCGTACCGGACCGGCGACCGCGCCCGGCACGATAAGCTCACCGCCTTTTTAAAGGAAATGGGGTGGTGAGCATGGGAAGCATCCGAATGCTCGCCGCTACGGGCCTGCGCCGCCGCAAAGGCGCCGCCGTCACGCTCGGCCTGCTCACGCTCATCGCGGCTCTGCTTTTGAACCTCGGCCTGCTCAGCCTGACGAGCCTGCCGCAACTTTTCAACGAGAAGCGCGCGGCTTTGCACACGCCGGATTTTACCGCCGTGATGCCGGATGCCGCCGGCGCAGCAAAACAGGCAGCGATAAAAAATGTCATTTCCCATTATCAAGGCGTGACCAAAACCACCACGGATCACGCGCTCTTTTTCCAGGTCGCTTCCATCCCGATCAAAGGTTCCGACGCTTCCGCCTCTTTTGCCGTGCAGGAGGCGAAAGATTCCCTCCCGTTCGTCGGCCCAACGAAAAAAGCGGACGCCCGCTCGGCCTATGTGCCCTACATCCTGTGCACCCAGGGCTATCGGCTGGGCGATGCCATCCGACTTTCCGTGTCCGGCAAAACGTATACGTTCCGCATCGCCGGATTTGAAGAGGATCTGCTGTGGGGAAACCCGTCGAGCGGCTACCTGCGCTTTTATCTGCCGAAAGCCTCCTATAACCGGTTCGTATCCTGGCTCGGCGGCGCTTCCTCTCGCCGCGTCACGCTCGTGAACGCCTACACCCGAACGCTCTCGGACGCTTCCTCTCTCTCCGGCGCTTATCTGATCAAGACCCATACCGGAACGGAAAAGGAAACGTGGAACCGGCTGGATATCAACAACACTAAGCTGGTCGTATCCATACCCGTCACCATCGGCTCGGCACTTGAGATCGCGTTCGCGTTGGTCGTTTCGCTCATCGTCTTGCTGATGGTCCGCTTTCACATCGCGGACAGCATCGAAGCCGACATGCGCAACATCGGCGCGCTGGAAGCCGTCGGCTTTACCGGCGGGCAGATACGCGGCGCGTTCCTGCTCCAGTTTCTTTTCTGCGCGCTGGCGGGAGGCCTGCCCGGTATCGCGCTCTCCTATCTCGTCGCCGTCTTTCACAGCCGGATGCTGGCCGCGGAAACCGGGCTTGCCTGGACGGAAGGCTTCAGCGCGCCGGTGAGCCTGACGGCGCTCGGGATCCTGCTCGGCTGCGTGGCGCTGGTGGCCTGGTTCGCCGCGCGCCGCATCCGAAAGCTGCCGGTCGTCACCGCTCTGCGCGGCGGCATCACCACCCACAGCTTCCGCCGCAACTTTTTCCCGCTCCACCGTTCCCGCGGGCCGCTCACGCTCCTGCTCGCGTGCAAATCCGCTCTGGCCAATCTCCGGCAGAATCTGGCGCTCGGGCTGATCTTTACCGCCGTTTCGTTCGCGTCGGTGTTCGTTTTCCTGCTGTTTTACAATTTTTCCGTAAACGATACGGCCGTGATGCACCTGATGGGCGGCGAGCCGCTCGATATCGCGGCTTCGCCCGCTTCGGGCACCGACATAACCGCTTTGGAGAACGAGATCCGCTCGACACCGCATATCACGAAAGTGCTGACCTATGGCTTCCCCATCCTGCAAGTCGACGGAAAGGCGAGCTATGGGAGTGTGACGGCCGATTTTTCCCGGCTTGAAAACAACGAAGCCTACACAGGCCGTTACCCGAAGCACGACAATGAGATCGCCCTCGGCGGTGCGCTGGCCGCCGAACTTCACAAGAGCGTAGGCGACTCGGTGCGCGTGACCTGCGGCGGCAGAAGCGCCGTTTTCCTCATCACCGGGCTCACGCAGAGCATTAATGATCTTGGGACCGGCAGCAGTCTCACGGAAAGCGCCTTTAAAAAGCTGGTTCCCGGCTATACGCCTTCCTACTTGTATCTTTACACCGGCCATCGGCATACGGCGCAGGCGATCAAAGCCGTCAAAGCCCGGTTCGGCTCCCGCCTTTCGGCGATCTCATCAGACGAATATCGCTCGACAAAAGTGCTTTTGAGCAGTTATCAAAAAATCATCTCCGGATTCTCGTTCCTGATGTTCGCCGTAATGGCGCTCATCGTCGTGCTCATTCTGATTCTGCTGACGGGCGCGGCGCTCATCAGGAGGCGCGGAGAGCTCGGCATCCAGAAAGCGCTGGGCTTTACGACCCGCCAGCTGATGAGGCAGGTGGCGCTCGGCTTTCTGCCCGTCGCCGCCGCGGGCACTGTCGCGGGCGGCATCTTGGCCCAGTTTTTCGCCGACCCGCTGCTCGGCGGCCTGTTCCGCGCCATAGGCATCCTGAGAGCGGATTTTACGTTCCCCGCCGCCGCGTTCCCCTGCATTTGCGTGATCTTATCGGCGGCCGCTTATCTGCTCACGCTGGCGGCTTCTTCCCGCATCCGCCGCATCCCGCCCTCCGTTTTGATGAACGAATGATCTTCGACGAAAAAGCCGCCGAGTCGAAAATGAACTGAACCCGAAAAGTTAGACAATATTTTCGATTAAGCGGTTAAAAGGGCTTGTTGCCTGTGCAAAGCGGGTGGCAGGCCCTTTAGTTTTGCCTTGA
>CAUULH010000071.1:0-6715 GCA_963545875.1 uncultured Ethanoligenens sp. | reverse complement strand
CAATATATTGTGTTTCACTTTAGTACACCTTTTTTGTGGACTTTGAGATCTTTTGAGTCGTTTACGGATATATCGCACAGAATAAGGATGAATATCATGGAGGATAAAATGGAGATCACTGCGAACGCACGCACGGTGCTGGAAAAGCGCTATCTTGTCCGCGACGCCAAAGGCGAGCTCACCGAAGATATCGAAGGCCTGTTCCGCCGCGTAGCGGCCGCCATTGCCGCGCCGGACGCGACCTATGACGAAAACGCCGATACCCGCGCGCTGGCGGACCGCTTTTACGCGCGTATGACGGCGCTCGAGTTTCTGCCCAATTCGCCCACGCTGATGAACGCGGGCAGGCCGCTCGGCCAGCTCTCGGCCTGCTTTGTGCTCCCCATAGAGGACAGCATGGAAGCCATCTTCGAGGCGGTGAAAGAAGCGGCGCTCATCCACAAATCGGGCGGCGGCACCGGTTTCTCGTTCTCGCGCCTGCGCCCGAAAGGCAGCGTCGTCGCCACCACCGGCGGCGTGGCGAGCGGTCCCATCAGCTTTATGCGCGTATTCAACATGGCGACCGAAGCCGTCAAGCAGGGCGGCAAACGCCGCGGCGCCAACATGGGCATCCTGCGCGTGGACCATCCGGATATCCTCGAATTCATCGACTGCAAAAAGAACAACAAAGACATCACGAATTTCAACATCTCCGTGGGCATCACGGAAGCCTTTATGCGCGCCGCCGATGAGGACGCGGACTACGATCTGGTGGACCCGCACACGCACGAAACGGTGAAAAAGCTCTCCGCCCGCGCGGTCTTTGAAAAGATCGTGGAAGCGGCGTGGCACAACGGCGAGCCGGGCATCATCTTTCTCGACCGGCTCAACCGCGACAACGTCGTGCCTTCGGTCGGGGAGATCGAATCCACCAATCCCTGCGGCGAACAGCCGCTCCTGCCTTACGAATCCTGCAATCTCGGCTCGATCGACCTCGACCGGATGCTGAAACGGGAAGGCGATACGGCGGCCATCGACTGGGACAAGCTGGCGGATACGGTGCGCGATGCCGTGCATTTTCTCGACAACGTCATCGACGCTAACCGCTATCCGCTCGAGCAGATCGACCGCATGACCAAGCAGACGCGCAAGGTCGGCCTCGGCGTCATGGGCTGGGCCGACCTGCTGCTGGACCTCGGCATCCCGTACAATTCCGAAGAAGCCGTGAAGCTGGGCGAAAAAGCGATGGGCTTCATCACCGACACGGCGCGCGCGGCAAGCGCCTCTCTGGCCGAAAAGCGCGGCGCATTCCCGCTTTTTGCCGAAAGCACCCTGAAAGACGGCACGCCGGCGCGCAACGCCACCGTGACGACCATCGCGCCCACCGGCACGCTCTCCATCATCGCGGGCTGTTCGAGTGGCATGGAGCCGGTCTTTGCCTATGTATTCATCCGCAACGTGATGGACGGCACCGAGATGGTAGAAGTGAACCCGGTGCTCGCGCGCGTGCTGAAAGAGCGCGGACTCTATTCCGAAGACCTGATGCGCCGCGTCGCCAAAGAGGGAAGCCTTGCGCACATCACGGAGCTGCCGGAAGATATCCGCCGGGTATTCGTCTGCGCGCACGATATCTCGCCGGAATACCACATCCGGATGCAGGCGGCCTTTCAGCGCCATACGGACAACGCCGTCTCCAAGACCGTAAATTTCGCGCACGACGCGACGGTGGACGATGTGCGCGACGTATACCGGCTGGCCTATAAGCTCGGCTGCAAAGGGGTGACCATCTACCGCGACGGCAGCCGAGACAGCCAGGTGCTCAATATCGGCGGCGTGAACGGCAAAAAGGAAGAGCCGGCCCGGACGCCTCGCCCGCGCCCGAGCGTGACGACCGGCTTTACCGAGCGCGTCAAGATCGGCTGCGGCAATCTGTATATCACGGTCAACTACGATGAGAACGGCATCTGCGAGGTCTTTACCAACACGGGCCGCGCGGGCGGCTGCCCGTCGCAGAGCGAAGCGACGGCGCGGCTCGTCTCCATCGCCCTGCGCTCCGGCATGGACGCGGACAGTATCGTCGAGCAGCTCAAAGGCATCCGGTGCCCGTCCACCATCCGCCGGCCCGGGATGCAGGCGACTTCCTGCCCGGACGCCATCGCCCGCGTCATTGAAAAGGTGAAGAATTTTCAATCCGATGCGCCGGGCGGCGTACCGGACGCGGCCGCCGAAGTGCCCAATCCGCAGGCGGGCCGCCGTTGGTTCCCGCCGGAAAGCGGCGATACCGCGGCGGCTCGCTTCTGCCCGGACTGCGGCGCCAAACTGACGCACGAGGGCGGCTGTGTCATCTGCCGGAACTGCGGCTATTCCAAGTGCGGCTGAAAGCCGTTTCGTTAAAAAGCAGGTGCTTCCTTCGCGGAGGCACCTGTTTTTTTGCGTTTTCGGTGATTCTTTCTCCTCCTCACAGCTGAAAATCTTTGCTGCACTCCGGGCAAAAGACCGGCGGGCCTTCCCAAAAGAAGAACCCGCCGGTCTTTAAACGGCTGATCGCCAGACTTTTTACGCCGTCAAATATTATAGATCGAAAGCAGGACAAAATTGACGATGAACAGAGCGGCGGTGCCCCACACCACCGGATGGATCTCTTTGGCGCGGCCGCGGAGCACGCGGACGAGCACGAACGTGATGAATCCAAACGAGATGCCCGTGGTGATGCTGTAAGCGAACGGCATGAACGCGACGGTGAGGAACGCCACGGCGGCGTCCTCAAAGTTGTGCCAGTCGATATCCGCGATGGAAGCGATCATCAGGATGCCCACGACGATAAGGGCCGGAGCCGTAGCGGCTCCCGGCACGATGCCGACGACCGGCGCGAGCACCAGGCAGCAGGCGAACAGAATAGCGGTAGTCAGCGAAGTCAGGCCCGTGCGGCCGCCCTGCGCGATGCCGGCGGAGCTTTCCACATAAGTCGTGGTGTTCGAGGTGCCGACGAAAGCGCCCGTGATGGTGGCGGAGAGATCGGCAAAAAGGGCGCGGTCGAGGCGCGATTTCACGCCGCGGCCTTTGGTGAGGAGCTCCTCATCCTGCTCGCTGAAGATACCGGTGCGGCGGCCGGTGCCGATAAAGGTGCCCAGCGCGTCGAAGATATCGGTGAGGACGAAACCGACGAGCGCTGTGAGCGTCAGCGCGAATTTTACCGTGCCGTTCGAGCTGAAGATCAGGCCGCTAAAATCGAATTTGCACCAGGTCTTGCTGATGGACGAGATTGACGTTCCAATGGACTGCGGCGTGATGGAGAGCGTGGCGAAAAAAGCCGCCGCGCTGTTCACGTTTTTCCCGAGCGAAGGGAAGAACACATGCGGGTTGACGCCGCCCACGATTTCCAGAAGGCAGATGCCCGTGGTGGCCAGGATGCCGATGAGGATGGCGCCCTTCACTTTCCGCACCATCAGGATCAGGATGATGGCCACGCCGATGAGCGCGAGCTGGACCGAAGGGTTGGAAAAATTCACGAGCGCGGGCACGGCGGAAGCGTCGGAGATCGCCGTGGCGGTAGACGCCGTTTTGCCGCCGAGGAGCGAATACGTGCCCGGGTCGGACGTGAATTTCAAAAGTCCGGCGTCTTTGATGCCGATATAGGCGATAAAGAGCCCGATGCCGCCGCCGATGGCGCTCTGCAAAATGCGCGGCATGGCCCGGATGATGACCTTGCGGAAACCCGATACCGTAATGATGATGTTGACGATGCCGCAGATGAGCACCATGGCGAGGGCCTGCTCCCAGGTGAAGCCCATCACGCCGCATACCGTATAGGTAAAGAAGGCGTTCAGCCCCATGCCGGGGGCCAGCGCATAAGGCACGTTGGCAAACAAGGCCATGACCAGCGTGCCCACTACCGCGGCGATAATCGTCGCGACAAAGATCCCCTGGAAATCAAACGGGTTCGTTTTCGTGCCCGCCTGGCTGAGGATATTCGGATTCACGAAGATGATATAGGCCATCGTAAAAAAGGTAGTGATGCCCGCCAAGATCTCCGTGCGCGGCGTCGTGCCGTACTGCTTGAGTTTAAACAGCTTTTCCAATCGCTTTTTCCTCCGTTTTTTTCTTTCTTTTCAAAAGACGCAAAAATCCGCTCTCTCCTATTCAGTATAAGAGAACGAAAATCGAAAATCAAGGCCGGACGCCAAAAAGGAACGCCCGCGCAGGCAAAAGGAAAAAAATTTTCCCTTTTGCCGCCATCGGGTCTATAATAAGAGGCGTGGGAGATGATTTTTGAATGCTAGGCACCATTATGAAAGTGGACAAAAAGAACCAGTTCGGCATCATTCGTCCGGACAGCGGGACGG
Organism: uncultured Ethanoligenens sp.; assembly: GCA_963545875.1. Lineage (GTDB taxonomy): Bacteria > Bacillota > Clostridia > Oscillospirales > Ethanoligenentaceae > Ethanoligenens. The sequence continues at coordinate 2,393 of CAUULH010000071.1, read as the reverse complement.
ACCCTCTTTTTTTTCATCTGAAAAAAGACGACGCTTTCACAGAAAACCAATCGGTCGTTTTTGAGGAAGAAATGACCGCCTTCGGCGACAAGCCGTCCGCGGTCAACGTGCGGCCCAAAACGTGAAACGGGATTTGACCTGAACAGGTCTTTCACGTTATAATGAGACCTACAATCTAACGGGGTGCTGAAAAGCTTCGGCTGAGAAGAGATCCGTACCGATCTCTGACCCGCGAACCTGATCCGGACAATGCCGGCGTAGGAACAGAGAAAATGTGCATCCGCGCCGGAAAAACCGGTGCGGATTTTTATTTTCTCCGGAGGAATGAAAAATGGAAAATCAAACACAGCGTCCCGGCCTCGGCGCCGGAATGAACAAGACCACGCGCCGTTTGGTGGAAAGCGGCATCATGGTGGCTCTGGCCGTCGTGCTGAGCTTCTTCAAACTTTGGGAAATGCCGCTCGGCGGGGAGATCACCTTTTGCAGTATGCTGCCGATCCTCATCATCGGCTACAAATACGGCCCGAAATGGGGGCTTTTGACCGGGTTTGCTTTTTCTCTCATCAAGCTGCTGCTCGATGGGAGCCTGCTCTCGAGTTTTGCCGGTCTCTACTGGCAGAGCATCATCGGCTCGGCTTTTCTCGACTATCTCATCGCGTTCTCCGTGCTGGGGCTCGCCGGGATCTACGGCAAAGGGTTCTTCCGCTTTTTATTGGGCATGACGACAGCCGTGGGCTTCCGCTTTATCTCACACGTCATTTCAGGCGTCGTCATCTTTTATGCCTACGCTTTCGATTCAAAAAGTTTCCCGTCCAATCTCGCCTTTTTGAAAGGCCATGTGCTTGGGTATTCGCTGGCCTACAACGCCTTTTATCTGGTGCCGGATCTGGCCATCTGCCTCGTGGTGGGCGCGTTCCTTTACCATCCGCTCAAAAAATTCTTGGAAGAAGCCTGACTTCTTCTTTTCACAAAAAGAGCTTCCCGGCTTTACTCAAGTGGGGAAGCTCTTTTTATGCCGTATGTCAGCGCCCGATGCTCTCGTAGCGGATGCCCGCTTTCAGCATGGCGTTCTGATCCAGGCAGTTGCGCCCGTCGAGCACGATGGGCGTTTTCATTTTTTCAAGGAAAAGTGCCGGCGGCGTCTCTTTTACCTGCGGCCACTCGGTAAAGATAAAGCAGATATCCGCGCCCGCAAGCGCCTCGCCGATCGTCTCGCAGTAGGTCACTGCTGTTGGGTATAGTCTGCGGTAATTGGTTTCGCCCACCGGGTCCCACGCCCGCACGGCGGCGCCGTCCTCGAGCAGGATGGGGATGTTCACCAGCGAGGGCGCTTCGCGCAGGTCGTCCGTCCCCGGCTTGAACGTGAGCCCCAGCACGGCGACGGTGCGGCCTTTCAGATCGTCGAAATATTTCCGCGCTTTTTTGATAAGCTTCAATTTCTGCTGCTCGTTGACCTCGATGGCCGCTTTCACCGTTTTGAGCTCGTAGTCGTTGAACTGCGCCAGCCATGAGAGCGCTTTGGTGTCTTTCGGGAAACAGGAACCGCCGTAGCCGATGCCGGCTTTCAAAAAACGGCTGCCGATGCGCGGATCGTAACCCATGCCATCGGCCACATCTTCCACATCGGCGCCCACGATCTCGCACAGGTTGGCGATCTCGTTGATATACGAGACGCGCAGCGCCAGAAAATCGTTGGACGCATATTTGACCATTTCGGCGGAGCGGCGGTTCATCACCAGAATCGGCGCGTCGAACTGGGCATAGACTTCTTTCAGCGCCTTTTCCGCCGCCGGGTTTTCCACGCCGAGAACGATGCGCGCCGGATGGAGCGTGTCGCGCACGGCGGTGCCCTGCGCTAAAAATTCCGGGTTGGAAGCCACCGTGATGGTCACCGGATGGGCCCGATGCGCGCCTAGAAATGCTTCCACCTTGTCGTTCGTTCCGATGGGAACGGTGGATTTTACGACGACGACGCAGTCTTTCTCCGCTGATTCCGCGATATCCTTCGCCGCCGCGTAGACATATTGCAGATTGGCGGAACCGTCGCGCTTCTCCGGCGTGCCCACGCCGATGAAGATGACATCCGCGTCCCGATAGGCAGAGCGATGATCGGTCGTATAAACTAATCGTTCCCAGTCTTTCATCATCAGCTCTTCGAGGCCCGGTTCATAAATGGGGCTTTTGCCCGCCCGCATTTTTTCGATCTTAGCTTCATCCACATCCACGCAGGTCACCTGATGTCCGCGCTCCGCGAGGCAAACGCCCGTCACCAGGCCCACATAGCCGGTTCCCGCCACTGCGATTCTCATGCTGTTCCGCCCTTTCCGCGCGTCCTCCCGCCGCCGAAACAGCCCGGAGAGGAACGCCTCACCGGGCTATTATACCACAAATCT
>CAUULH010000070.1:0-6979 GCA_963545875.1 uncultured Ethanoligenens sp. | reverse complement strand
TCACCTCGCAGGTGGATTTTGTCTTCTGCGCCGTCAATATGAAAAAAGACGCCATCCGCGCGCTGGAAGAACGGTATGCCAAAGCGGAATGCCCGGTCATTTCCAACAACAGCGCCAACCGTCTGGTGCCGGATGTGCCGATGGTCGTCCCGGAGCTCAACGCGGAACATATCGACGTCATCCCCTATCAGCGCAAGCGGCTCGGCACGAAACGCGGCTTTATCGCCGTAAAATCGAACTGCTCGCTCCAGAGCTATGTGCCGGCGCTCCATCCGCTGCGCGGCTTCGGCTTGCAGCGAGTGCTGGCCTGCACCTATCAGGCCATTTCCGGCGCGGGCAAAACGTTCGAGCGCTGGCCGGAGATCCTCGACAACGTGGTGCCGTATATCGGCGGCGAAGAGGAAAAATCCGAAAAGGAGCCGCTCAAGATCTGGGGCGAACTCAAAGACGGCGCCATCGTGCCGGCAACGGAGCCTTCCATTACGACGCAGTGCCTGCGTGTGCCGGTCTCCGACGGGCATATCGCGGCCGTGTTCGCGAGCTTCGAGCGCAAGCCGGAGATCGAGCAGATCCTGCATATCTGGGAGAATTTCGCGGGTCCGGCGCAGGATCTCGGTCTGCCGAGCGCGCCGAAGCATTTCTTCCAGTATTTCACCGAGAACGACCGCCCGCAGACAAGGCTCGACCGCGATTATGAGCACGGCATGGGCATCTCCATCGGACGTTTGCGCCCGGACAGCCAGTACGACATCAAGTTCGTATGTCTTTCCCACAATACCATCCGAGGCGCGGCGGGCGGCGGCATCCTGCTCGCCGAATTGCTTGCCGCCAAAGGATATCTGGATTGAGTGGAGGGAAAACCTTGAAAAAACCGATCTTTACCGGCGCCGCCGTTGCCATCGTCACCCCGATGAATGCGGACGGTTCCGTCAATTTCAACAAGCTGGGCGACCTGCTCGAATATCAGATCAAAGGCGGAACGGATGCCGTCGTCATCTGCGGTACCTCCGGCGAATCCGCCACGCTGACCCATGAGGAGCATGTGGAAGCCATCCGCTATACGGTGGCCAAAGTGGGCGGCCGCATCCCGGTAATCGCCGGGACGGGCAGCAACGATACCGCCTATGCCGTCAAACTTTCGCTCGAAGCGAAAAAAGCGGGCGCGGACGCCATCCTCTGCGTCACGCCGTATTACAATAAGACCACGCAGAGCGGCCTTGTCCGTCACTTTACGACCATCGCCGACCAGGTCGGCCTGCCGATGGTCCTTTACAACGTGCCGAGCCGCACCGGCGTGAACATCAAGCCGGAAACATACAAGGAGCTTGCCAAGCATCCCTGCATCGTCGCGGCAAAAGAGGCGAACGGCGATCTTTCGTCCGTGGCGCGCACGGCTTCTCTCTGCGGAGACGATCTCGTGCTCTATTCCGGCAACGACGACCAGATCGTGCCGATCCTTTCCCTCGGCGGAAAAGGCGTCGTTTCCGTGCTCTCGAACGTGATGCCGCGTCAGGCGCACGATATCTGCGCAAAATACCTTGCCGGCGACGCGGAAGGCTCCCGCAAACTCCAGCTCGAGCTCATCCCGCTCATCGACGCGCTGTTCATGGTCGTCAACCCCATTCCGGTAAAAGCCGCGCTCAACCTGATGGGATTTGACGCCGGCCCCTGCCGGCTGCCCCTCGCGCCGCTTTCCGAAGCGGAAGAAAAAAACCTGCGGGATACGCTGAAAACATACGGATTGCTCCATTCGTAAGCCAAAACGGATTCAAAACTGCCGGACGGCAGAAGAAACGGAAGTGCAAAAAACAGATGCAGATTCTTTTGAGCGGCTGCAACGGAAAAATGGGTCATGTCGTCGCGCAGACGGCGGCGGAACAGAAGGACGTCCGGATCGTCGCGGGTTTTGACATCCGCACGGAAGCATCGGACGGATTCCCAGTCTTTGCGGAACCCGATGAGTTTACAGGAAAAGCCGATGTCCTAATCGATTTTTCTCATCCGGCCTTTTTTTCGAAAGCACTCGATTTCATCCAAAAGCGGAAGATCCCGGCGGTGTTCGCCACCACGGGGCTTTCGCCGGAACAGCGCGAACAGATGAAAAAGGCGGCGGAAACGGTTCCGGTCTTTTTCTCCGCCAACATGTCCTTAGGCGTCAACGTCCTGATGGAGCTCTGCAAAAAAGCGGCTTCGGTGCTCGGCGAAAGTTTCGATATCGAGATCGTCGAGATGCACCATAATCAGAAGATCGACGCGCCGAGCGGAACGGCCTTGATGCTGGCCAACGGCATCTCCTCCGTTCTGCCGGAAGAGCCGCAGTATGTTTACGACCGCCATTCCCGCCGCCAGAAGCGTGAAAAACGGGAGATCGGCATTTCGTCCGTGCGCGGCGGCACCATCGTCGGCGAGCACGAAGTGATCTTCGCGGGCACGGATGAGGTCATCACCCTGCGCCATTCCGCCGCGTCCAAACGCATTTTCGCCGCAGGCGCGCTGAATGCCGCTCGTTTTCTCCTTTCCCAAAAGCCCGGCCTGTACGATATGAGCCATCTGGTCTCTTCTGCAATAGGAGGCTGACGTTATGGATGTCATTACGACCATTACAGCCACGGAAGACGTCGCGCTCGTAACGCTTCGCCGCTCCCCTGCCGATATCCGGTTCATCGCCCACGTGTTTTCCGAGATCGCGAAACGCGGCGTGAACGTGGATATGATCTCGCAGACCACGCCGGTGGAGGACCGCATCAATCTTTCCTTTACGGTGCCGGATAGCCGCCTCGACGCGATCTTGGACGTCTGCGCGGCGCTCCGGAAAGAAACACCAGAACTCAAGACGGACATCAGCAGCGGCAACTGCAAGCTTTCGCTCAGCGGCGACGCCATGCGCTCCCTGCCGGGCGTGGCGTCAAAAGTATTCGACACGCTGGCCGATTCGGGCGCGGATATCCGGATTATCACCACATCGGAAGTGGATATCTCCATTCTCATCACCAAAGCCGAATACGAGACCGTCCGCGACCGGCTGGAATCCGCTTATTCGCTGAAAACGCAGGTCACCCAGTCCGTTTGAACAGAGCAAAAAAAATATGCCGTCCGGTTTTTTGCCGGGCGGCTTTTTATTTGGCATTTCCTGGGAAATATCGGAATACGTTTAATTGAAAGAAAGCACGGGAGGGGGCGGAGGGTTGCGGAAAAAACAGGCCGAAGCCGGAAACAGCATCATCAAAGGGACGCTGGTCTTGGTGGCAGGCAATTTGATCGTGAAGATCATCGGCGCGCTGTTCAAGCTCCCGCTTGCCAATATCATCGGCGCGGACGGCATGGGGCTCTACAATTCGTCTTTTATCGTATACGATATTTTCCTCGTGCTGGCCACCGCGGGATTCCCTCTTGCCGTCTCTAAAATGGTCTCCGCCAGCTGTGCGCGGAAAAATCCGGCCGACGCGCTGAAGATCTTCAAAGTGGCGCGCCGGTGTTTTTTCGTCATCGGCCTGCTTTTCAGCGCGCTGATGTTTGCCGGAGCCCGCCTTTACGCGGAATGGATCGGCAACTCGCGCACGTGGCTTTCGATCCTGCTGCTCTCCCCCGCCGTGCTGTTCGTCGCGCTGATGGCCGCTTACCGGGGCTATTATCAGGGCATCAACGACATGGTGCCCACCACGATCTCGCAGATCACGGAAGCGGTCTGCCGGCTGGTCGTCGGCCTTTCGGTGTCGTGGTATCTGAGCACGCGGGGATTTTCAGCCGAAATCGTGACAGCCGGCGCGATCCTGGGCATCACGGCCGGAGAATGCGTTTCCACTTCCACGCTGGCGTTCATCCACCATCGCAAAATGAAAAAATGCGCCGCGTCCTCACGCCGCGCTTCCACGCTTTCCGCCGGAAAGATTCTTTCGGCGATGTTTGCCACTTCGCTTCCCATCGGCATCGGCGCCATCGTCATCAGCGCTCTGAATATGCTCGATAATGTGGTGGTGATGAGGCGGCTGGAGTCCATCGGCTACACGGAAACACAGGCCAACATGCTCTACGGCACCTACAATATGGCCTTCACCGTTTTTTCGCTGCCCATCACCATCGCTTCCGCTCTGGTGGTGAGCGTTTTTCCCGTGCTTTCCTATGATTACGCCTGCCGGAACCTCGCGCGCGTGAACCGGACGGCCAGCGCTTCCCTGCGCATCGTCGTCATCGTCGGGATGGCGTCTGCCGCGCTGTTCCTTTCGCTTTCGTATCCCATCGTAATGCTTCTTTATTTCCATCAGCCGCAGGACGCGCGCGTGGCGGCCATGATCCTCACGATCCTGGCGCCCACCGCCGTGCCTATCACGATCTTTATGCTCACATCCGCCATTTTGCAGGCAACGGATCATCTGTTCATTCCCACAGCCTCTTCCATCGCCGGAGGAATCTTCTGCCTGCTCTGCAACTGGGTCCTCATCGGGCAGAAAGGCGTCGGGATCTTCGGCGCACCGGTAGGCCTTTTCTTTTGCTATACGCTCGGCTCTCTGCTCAATCTGCTCGCCATCGGCCGCGAAAAAGCCATCCGTTTTTCTTTTTCCGGCCTGCTCGGGCGGGCGCTGGTGCCCGCCGCTGTGATGGGCGTCACCGGCTTTGCCGTATTCCGTCTTACGTTTCCTTCGCTCGGTCTGTTCCATTCCGCCGCACTCAGCGTTTTGTCGGCCCTGATCATCTATTTCTGGGTGCTGTTCCAAAACCATTCGCTTGAACCGGACGATATCCTGCTTCTACCGAAAGGCCGCGCGCTCCTGCGCATTTTGCAGAAACTCCGCTTTCTGCCCAAAAAAGTGCAGGAAGCCTAACCTGTTCTTCTTCCAATCTATTTCAGCGCGTTCTCCACAGCCTCGACGATCGTTCCGACATCGGCCAGCGCGCCTTTTCCGGTATCACCGCACGCCAACAGGGCCTCTTTCGGCTCGATGAACCGGCAGCCGATGCTTTTCAGCCGGTCGATATTCTGCCGCACGATCGGATGCTCGTACATCCGGGTATTCATCGCCGGCGCAAAAAACACCGGAATGCCGCTTACGGCCAGAAATAGGGTGGAAAGCAGATCGTCCGCGATGCCGCCGGCCGCCTTGCCGAGGATATCCGCCGAAGCCGGAGCGATCAGCACGGCGTCCGCCTTTTTCGCCAAGGCGATATGCTGGACTTCGTGCGGATATTTTTCTTCAAAAATGTCGGTGTAGACACGGTTTTTCGTCAGCGTCTGGAAAGTGAGCGGCGTGATGAACGCACAGCCGCCTTTCGTCATCACGGTCTCGACCGAAAAGCCGTCTTTTGTCAGCCGGTTTGCGATATCAGCGGCTTTATAGGCCGCGATGCTTCCCGTGACGCCGAGCAAAATGGTCTTCATTTTGATTCTCCTTTTGCTTTTACGGCTTCCAGCACTTTTTCCGCGATCAAAGAAGCGATGGCCTCTTTTCCCACGGCTTTTTCAACCGCATGGGTGCGGTCGAGAAGATAGCCCGTATGCTCTCCGCGGCGGATACTGTCTAAATCGTTGGCCAGCACGAGATCGCATCCGTTTTGGACAAACTGGGCCTCGGCCGCCGCGAAAAGGTCTTTGAGCGGCACACGGTCCAGCAGTTTGAACCCGACCAAAAGCGTATCGGGCGAAAGCGTTTTAATGTTCCGAATGATCTTAGGCGCACGCTCCAGCAGGAGAAAGAGGCTCTCCATATCGGAAGAAAGCTTTTGTCCGCGGGGCAAAGCCACCTCATGAAGAGCCGCCCGGCACAGCGCGTCCCGCAGATCTTCCCGCGTGAGAGGAGCGTCTTTCAATCGATCGAACAGCGCGTCCGCCAGCCGCTCCGGCGAAACGGCGGACGCGATCGTATAATCGCTGACCGCCATGGAATGGATCACGGCCGCCACCGGCCGAGTCCGCAGGAGGCGGTCAAGCGTTTCGGCCGTTTGTTTTACGCCGCGCACCAAACAGACCTCGGCTTGGGAAAGCTCGGGCTTCTTCGCCGTGCGGTCGCAGATATAATCGATCTTCGTGACCGCTTTTCCGCCCTTTTCGATCAGCTTTTCCGCAATCATCCTGCCAAGAGCGCCGGTGGCCTCATTAGTGATCGAGCGGACTGAATCGATGGCTTCAAAAGTCGGACCCGCTGTGATGATGATTTCCATATCGCACCTGATTTTTGGATATTATACGGTTTAGTATAGCCGCGCGGCCGGAAAAGGTCAAGAAACCGCTTGTTTTCTCGGAAAAAAGGCTTGATTTCTCAAAGGATTTCCATTATAATGTTATCTGCAAATGCAATCTATTCGCATTTAATGTTACTTGCTGAAAGCATCTGGGGGAAAATCCACATGAAGAGGTCCATCTCGGTTTTGGCGGCGGTCTTGAGCGCGGCGCTGCTGTTCACGGCCTGTAAAAGCACCGACGCCGCCAAACGGCAGAGCGGAAAACTTTCCGTAGCGGTATCGTTCGATGCCATGGCGGAATTTGCGGAAGCTGTCGGCGGAAACAAGATCACCGTTCATAAAATCATTCCGGACGGGACCGAGCCGCACGATTTCAATCCCCGGATCAAAGACCTCGCCGTGCTCAGCGCGGCCGATGTCTTCGTCTATAACGGGCTCGATATGGAGAGTTGGGCTTCCAAAGCCATCTCTTCCGTGAACAATTCCAAACTGGTGACCGTTGTCGCTTCCAAAGGTGTGAAAGGCATCAAAAGCACGGAAAAAGGTGCGCAGTACGACCCGCATGCCTGGATAAGCCTGACCTGCGCGCAGATCGAGGTTAACAATATCGAAAAGGGATTTGCCAAGGCCGACCCGACCGACAAAGCCTATTTTGAAAAAAACGCCGAAGCCTTCGACGCCAAGCTGGAAAGCCTGTATCAGACCTATAAAACCAAATTTCAGACGGTGTCAGACAAAGATTTCGTCACAGGCCACGCGGCCTTTGCTTATCTCTGCCGCGATTTTGGACTGACGCAAAACAGCG
>CAUULH010000069.1:0-7024 GCA_963545875.1 uncultured Ethanoligenens sp. | reverse complement strand
CCATCATGGCCTGGTTGAAATCGCCGGGCCGGTCTTGTGAAAGCAGCGCGGCGTCTGCTTGCTCGAAAGCGCGCTTGACCGGAGGCAGGGAGATGTCTTTCCCGCAGGCGAAAAGCCGGGCCAGTACGCGAAGCACGTTGCCGTCTACGGCGGGCACGGCGATACCGTAGGCGATGGAGGCCACCGCCCCGGCCGTATACGGCCCGATGCCGGGCAGGGCAAGCAGTTTTTCATAAGAGGCCGGAAGCTCTTTTCCCCCGGTGCTCACCACGGCCTGCGCGGCTTTCTGCATATTCCGCGCGCGCGAATAATAGCCGAGGCCCTCCCAAAGCTTGAGCAGGCGGTCCTCGTCTGCGGACGCGAGCGAAGGCAGATCCGGCAGTTCTTTCAAAAATCGCTCAAAATACGGAATGACCGTCTCCACGCGCGTTTGCTGAAGCATGATTTCCGACACCCAGACGCGGTAGGCGTCGTGTGAAGCGCGCCACGGCAGCTTTCTTGCGTTCGCCTCATACCAGCCGAGCAAAGTACCCGGCATGCCTTTCATCGCGTCCAGCTTCTCTTTCGAAAAACAAGCGCTGCCGTCTGGAACTGACTGATTTTGTTTTGCTTTCATCTGTAATGGCATATTCCTTTACATGATTTTTCGGGTGCGGGAATCACAGGGAAACGGTGACGTTCTCATAAAAGCCGTAAAGATAACATCCGCTGACCGGCATATTTAAGATCTGCGCGACGGCGCGGGCATAGAGCTTGACCTGCCTGGCATACCGACGGCGCAGTTTGCCGGAATCGGCGCGATCCGTCTTGTAATCCAGGATGAACGCGCGTCCGTCTTTGGTAAAGACCACATCCGCCATGCCCTGAAGGACGACGGGCGATCTTTCCGCATCCGGGGCAGCAATCCCGCGTGCATCGGAGCTTTCAGCCCCCGATAGGTCCGGGTCGTCGGGCGGAACCGCCAGATTGAAGCGCATTTCTTTCCAGATGCGGTCCGCCTCGCGGATCTTTTGATAAAGCGGCGTCTTGAGGAAAGCCAGCACCCGGCCGGCGGCCACGGCGTCGCCTTCTTCCGGCAGCAGGCGCTCCGCCGAAACGAGACGCTGCACTTCTGCCTGAACATCGTTTTCCGTACGGAGCCCGGAAAGATCGGCCATCTGAAGGAAAGCGTGCAGAGCCGTTCCCTTTTGCGCGGGCGAAAGCCCCTTTTGCAAAAACGACGGCCGGCGCGCGCCGAAGGTTTTTTGCAGATCGGCTTCGGCCACCTCGGAAACGGCCAGCTTGGAAGGCAGAGCCGTGAGGTCTTCGGCCGGATAGCGGAAAGCCAAACGCCGGCGCAGCTCGCTTTCGGTCTCCGGTTCGGCCTGGGGAAGAGGCTCTTCCGAGCGAACGCCCACCGGTTCCGCGCCTTCTGCCTTTGCCACAGAGAACGCCGCCGGGCAGGCGGCTGGAAGCGGGGCTAACTCCTCCCTGCCCGCCAGACGGCGCAGCTCGCCGAAGGAAGGGTGCCGGAGCAGCGACGCCATCAGCCAGGCCGCATAATTTGGCGCCTGCACGGCGGCATAAGGCACGAGGCTTCCATCCGCCCGAAGCAGAGAAGCGGCGGAGACGGCCGCTTTTTCGGCGGAGGGAAGCGCAGCCACGCAGATAAGTTTTTCCTTGGCGCGCGTCATGGCGACATAGATCACGCGCATTTCTTCCGCCATAGAAGCGCGCTCATTCGCCAGACGGACGACTTCACGCGGCAGCGTGTTGACGCGCGCGCCTGTTTTTCCATCGCGCAGATAACAGCCAAAGCCGTATTCGGGGTGGAACATTGCGTTCTGGCGGCTGTCTTCGCGGTTGAAGCGCCGCCCGCACCCGGCCACGATGCACACGGGAAACTCGAGTCCTTTGGATTTGTGGATGCTCATCACGCGCACTACGTCCGCGTTTTCAGAAACGGTGGCGGCGGGCGTGAGATCGGCGTCCTCCGATATCCGGTCGATGAACCGCACGAAACCGGAAAGACCGCGATAACCGGCGGCTCCGTAGTCACGCGCGTAATCGAGCAGGAGCCGAAGGTTCGCTTGTCTTGCTTCCCCGCCCGGCATGGCGGCGCAGATGGAAAGGAAGCCCGTCCGTTCATAGACGCGCAGGATGAGCCGGTCTGCCGGGAGCACGGCGGCATAGCGGCGCAGCTCATCCAGCACCGTGATAAAATCGGAAAAAGCGCCGCCTTTTCCGCGCGCCTCAGCTGCCAGAGCAAGGTAAAGCGGCCTTTTCGGATAGGCAAGACGCAAACCGGCCAGATCATCCGGCGTAAAACCAAAAACGGGCGAAAGCATCACGGAGAGAAGCGGGATATCCTGGAGCGGGTTATCCAGCACGCGCAGAAGCGAGAGCATCACTTCCACCTCGTAAGAACCGAGGTAGCCGCCCGCGATCTCCGCGTAGGCCTTCAAATCTTCCGCTTCCAGCGCGTCTACATACGTCTGCGCGGAGGCGTTCGCGCTCCGCAGGAGCACGCAGAAATCCCGGCATGTCACGGCGCGCGGCGCTCCGTCTTCTCCTTGCACCGTTTTCTTCTCGCGGATCATGCCGGCGATCAGCCTCGCCACATAGCGCGCTTCGAGCATCGTATTGTCGTCGTTTTCGTCGTAATCCGCCGTTTCAAGCACATGGAAGGCAAAATCCGCTTCGCCTGCGGGCTTCTCAAAATAAGAGGCGGCGGGCGCCATTTGTTCTTCCATGCCGTAATCAATGCCGCCGAACGCGCGGGACATCAGCCGGCCGAAAACGAAATTGACCGCGTCGGCAACGCCTTTCCGGCTGCGGAAATTGGCGCCGAGCACGATGCGCGCCGGAAACGTCCGGTTGTCGTACGGCGCATACTGCTCTTTTTTTTCAATAAAGAGTTCCGGCGTCGCCTTGCGGAAGCGATAGATGCTCTGCTTGACGTCGCCGACCATGAACAAGTTCTTCCCGCCGCGGGAGACCGCGCGGAAGATCGCGTCCTGCGCCCGGTTCACATCCTGATATTCGTCCACGAGCACCTCGTCGAAACGGCCGGCCACCGCTTTTGCCACCGGCGTCGGCGTGCCGTTTTCGTTTCGGAGGAGCAGGAGCGCCAGATGTTCAAGATCGTTGAAATCGAGGAGCTCCTTTTCTTTCTTTTTGGCGTAAAAACGCTCGTCCAGTTTCCGCACGACGGCGAACAGCCGCTTCACCAGAGGGCCGAGCGCCGCGAGATCGTTTCGGCAATCCGCCTCAGTGCCGCAGAGGATGCCGTCGCCGAGCGCCTGTATCTGCTTTTTGACCGCGTCGCGCGCCACTTTGACCCGGTCTTTGAGCGCCGTGTCTTCCACTTTGCGCGCGGAGCCGAGACGCTCGAACGCCATGCCGCGGACGGCATCGTAGGCTTCATCCCATTTTCCCGCCGCGATGAGCGAACCGGCGTTTTCGAGGGCGGCGAGCAGGGAGGAAAACGCCGGCGCATAGGCGCTTTGGAGCACCGCGTCGTCCTGCATGGCCGCCATGGCGTTCCTCAGCGTGTCCGCCGCGTAAGAGAGCGCATCGGAAAGGAATCCAAGCGCCGCTCTGCCCAACAGGTTCTGCGAAAACGGGCGCTCCGGGCGGTAGAGCGCGAGTTTTTCTTCCATCCAGGCATCCGCGTCCGGCAGGGAGCGCAGAAAATCGTACAGACGCAGGATGGCCGCCGTAAGGTTCCGGTCATCGCGCCCGGCTCCGAGCATCTCGCTGAGCGCCGAAAACGCGCCTTCCCGATCGGCCGCGGCGTACTCTTCTTCCAACAGCTCATCCAGCGTATCGCTGAGCAGGGCTTCCGTTTCTTTTTCATCCGCCACACGGAAATCCGGCGGGATATCCAGCTTTTCAAAATGCGCGCGCAGAAGTTCCAGACAGAACGCATGGATGGTACTGATGTGCGCGTGTTGGAGCAGGAGCTGCTGGCGGCGAAGATTGATATCCTCGGGATGCTCGCGGGAAAGCGCGCGAAGCCTCGCGGCGATGCGCGAGCGCATTTCCGCGGCGGCCGCGTTTGTAAAAGTCACCACCAGGAGCCGATCGGCATCGCAGGGGCGCGCCTCGTCGGTGATGAGACCGATCACGCGCTCCACGAGCACGGCGGTTTTGCCGCTGCCGGCCGCAGCGGAGACAAGCAGAGAGCCGCCGCGCGCCTCAATCGCCTGTTTCTGTTCCCTTGTCCAGTTCGGCATCGGGTCTTCCCTCCTTTTTGACGGTCTCCCAGACTTCGGCCGGCTTCCGGCGCGCGAGCCAGCGGTTCGGGTCGCCCTTTTCGTGCCCGCAGACGGCCGCGTAGTCACAGTAGTCGCACGGATGATAGGAAAGCCCGGCCACAGGTTCGGCGGCGATATCGCCCGCCCGCAGCGTGACGGCCATCTTTCTCAAAAGACCGCCGATGTGGCGTTTGAGCGCGCCGAACTCGGCGAGCGACGCCGTCATGGAGCGCGCGTCCAGTTTCCCTGAAACAGGGGAGATCTTTGCGGGAATGAAAAGGCCGCCCGCATCTTTTTCCATGCCGCGGATGACGTCCGCATCGCCGAGCACCATGCCGCTCATTTTCAAGCGGCTGTCCGCTTTTTTCAGCACGTCCTCCGGCGCGTCGCCGTGATGCGCTTCGATATCCGGCTGTCTGGCCGGAAAATAGAGCACGCCCGCGGGAAGCAGTTCTCCCGTTCGATAGTGCGCGGGTGCGTTATCGCAGAGCGTGAAAAGGTAAATGAGCATTTGAAGGTTCAGGCCGTAGAGCACATCCGCCAGATTGAATTCTTTCGCGCCCGTTTTATAGTCCACCACGCGCAGATAGGTCTTATCGTCTCGGCGCAGAAGATCCACGCGGTCTACTTTGCCTTCCACGGCGATGCTGCCGCCGTCCGGCAGCGGGAGCACGACGGGCGGGACTTCCTCTTTTTCGCCGATGGGCAGCTCAAAATCAGCCGGAACGAATTCGCTCTGGGAAAATTCCGCGGCCAGCCGCCCGATCAGGCGCAGGACCGTGCCGCGCAGGCGCAGATACAGCCGCCTGAAGCGTTCGGGCTTATCATCGAGCCCGCCGAGAAAGCCATCCGCAAACGCCGTCAAAAGCCGATCCGTTTCAGCTTCCAGCTCTGTCTGCGGCAGCGCGGCAAGTTCTTTGCCCGGGTGTGCGCGAAGCAGATGCTCCAAAACGAAATGGATGAGCGTGCCGACTTCCGGCGCGTCCATCTGCGCACGGCGGCGCGGCATGGCTTTCAGGCCATAGCGGCAAAAATAAAGAAACCGGCATTGGCCGAATGATTCCAGACGGCTTGGACTGATATGCATCTGTTCGCCGAAAAGCGCGCGCGCGGCAGAACGGTCGCGCAGTCTGGCAGGCTGTTTTTTTGAGGCGCGCACGAGCGCATCCAGCCGTTTTGCCGTCTGCGGGTCTTCCATCACGCAGGCGCGCAGAGCGGAAAACGCGCCGCTCCGGTCGGAAAAGTGCGCCGCGAACGTCTCAAAAGCCGAAGTCTTTCCCCAAACAGTGTCTAAAAGCCCGGCGTCCGCCGTATCCGCAAATTCCGCGTCCGGGAAAAGACTCCGCACCTGCTCGAGATACGGCGAAGGGCGGATGGCCGCGCCTTTCGTATCGCTGCGCGGGCAGCAGAGATAAAGCGCGCGAGATGCGGACGAAAACGCCTGATAGGCGATAAAGCGCTCTTCCACCAGCTTTTCGCCGGAAGCCGGCGAAAGGGAAAGCCCCAGACGCGCGAGCTGTTCCCTCTCGCTCTCCGTGAGCATGCCGCCCTCTCCGACGCGGGGAAAAACGCCGTCCGCCAGGCCGATAACGAAGACGTATTTCGCGTCTCCGGCGCGGATGCGTTCCGCGTCTCCGGCAGTGACCTGGTCGAGCGTGGGCGGGATATGCGCGAGCCGAACAGCCGACACCGCGAGCTTCAGCGTCTCCCAAAAATCCCGGACCGAGACCGCGCGGTCTCCCATCACATAGGCCGCCTGTTCGAGCAGGCCGACGAGCTTGTCCCAGACCTGGCGGGATTCGTCCGCCAGCTCCGGCTCGCCGCTTCCGGCGAAACGCGCGCACGCTTCGGCCATTTGCCGGTCGGCCTGCATTTCGATGAGGAAGTCATAAAGCGCGCGCACCTTCCCTTTCCCGTCCGCCTTTTCCAGCCGTTCGGCAAGACCGGCTACCGGCTCGAAGATACGCCTTCTCAGCGCGTTGAGCGAGGCCAGCCGTCCCTGTTCTCCCCGTTCGTCGTCTTTCCGTTTTTCAAAGCCTTCCGGCGAATCCATCCAGTCTTTTTCCCAGGAATCCCGGCCGTTCAGGTTCCAGGTATAAAGATAATTTTCCACCTGAGCGGTCTCCACCGCGTCGAGGCCGGCCAGTCCGGTCTTCAGATAGCGCAGAACGGCTTCCTCGCGGAAATTTCCGGCGATGAGCTCCAGCACGCCCAATGTGAACGCCATCAGCGGATGAGCGTCCACTTCGCGCCTGGCATCCAAGAAAAGCGGGATGCCGTATTTTCGGCAGACAGGGTCGAGAATGCCGTCGTATTCTGACAGACCTCGCGAGATGATGACGATCTCCCCATATCGCGCGCCCTCTTTTTGCACCAGACGTGAAATTTCTTCTGCCGCAAACTGCGCTTCCGCGTACAGATTTTCCGCCGAAATGATCTTGACGCCGGGGAGCGCCCCGCTCTGCGGAGCTGCGTCCGGGCGGAACACGCTTTCTTCAAGCATAAAGAGCCCTTTTGAAAGAAAACGCCTCGGCGGGCCCAGCACGACCGGCGGAGCAACATCCACACTCACTTTCTGCGCAAGCCGGATCAGTTCTTCGGCGGTTTTCTGCACCGGAGAAAACAGGCCCATGCCGTTTTCGGCATCGTGGAGCTTATCCGCGCAGAGCGTGATAAAAGTATCCGCGCTCTGCCTGAAAAGATGGCTGAGGCGGTGATTGTGCGGGCCGGTAAAAACCTTGAAAGCTTCGACAACGTCTGTTTTCCCCGCAAAAAATGGGCAGGTC
>CAUULH010000068.1:0-7084 GCA_963545875.1 uncultured Ethanoligenens sp. | reverse complement strand
TGAAAGGCGAGAAGCCATGCTGGAAAAACTGGAAGAAAAACTGGGCTACACGTTCCAAGACAAGCGCCTGCTCGAAAAGGCGCTGACGCATTCCTCTTATGCCAATGAGATCAAGCCCCGCCGTCTCGAAAGCAACGAGCGGCTGGAATTCTTGGGTGACGCGGTGCTCGGCGTCGTGTCGGCGGAATATCTGTATTTTCACCACACGCATGTGCCGGAGGGCGAGCTTACAAGACTCCGCGCCTCGATGGTCTGCGAGCACGCACTGCACGGGTTCGCGCTTTCCATCGGGCTCGGCGGCTGGCTGAAGCTCGGGCGCGGCGAAGAGAACAGCGGCGGCCGCGAGCGTTCTTCGATTTTGGCGGATGCGTTCGAGTCGGTCATCGCCGCGATCTATCTTGACGGCGGCCTGCCCGCGGCGAAGAAATTCGTCACCCGCTTTGCGGATTCGTTCTTCTCCGCCCATAAAGAGGAGAGCGCGCGCGATTACAAGACGGAGCTTCAGGAATACGCGCAGAAAAGCCGCGATGAAAAGCTCGACTACGTGCTCACGGGCGAATCCGGCCCGGATCACGACAAGCAGTTTACGGTGGAAGTGCGCTTAGACGGCAGGGCCGCCGGCACCGGGAACGGCGGCAGCAAAAAAGAAGCCGAGCAGGCGGCTGCGCGCGAGGCACTTTCACATTTGACAAAATAACGGGCGCCGCAAGACTTGAAATGAACGTTTTTGACAGAGGAGTGGGCGCATGTATCTGAAATCGCTGACCATCCAGGGGTTCAAGTCGTTTCCGGATAAGACGGTGCTCACGTTCGGCCCGGGCATCACGGCCGTAGTCGGCCCGAACGGCAGCGGCAAGAGCAATATCAGCGACGCCATCCGCTGGGTCTTGGGCGAGATGTCGGTCAAGACGCTGCGAGGCGGCCGGATGGAAGACGTCATCTTCGGCGGCGCGCCCGGCAGGCATCCCACGGGTTTTGCCGAAGTGAGCCTTACGGTGGATAACGGCGACCGCGCGCTCCCGGTGGAAAGCGAAGAAGTCACGGTCTCGCGCCGCTATTACCGCTCCGGCGAAAGCGAATACCGCCTCGGCGGCGCACAGGTGCGTCTGCGGGATATCTATGAGCTTTTCATGGATACCGGCTTAGGGCGCGACGGCTACGCGGTCATCAGCCAAGGACGCATCGCGGAGATCGTCTCCGCCCGCAGTGAGGATCGCCGAGAGATCTTTGAGGAAGCGGCCGGCATCGCCAAATTCCGTTTTCGCAAAGAAGACGCCGAAAAGCGTCTGGCCGATACGGAAGAGAACCTCGTGCGCCTGCGCGACCTGATCGGCGAGCTCGAGGCGCGCGTCGGCCCGCTTAGGGAGCAGGCGGAAAAGGCCAAACGCTACCTCGCGCTCGCGGAAGAGAAAAAGACGCTCGAAGTCGGCCTGTGGCTGCATACGCTCGATGCCCGCCGCGAAGAGCTGCGAAAAAACGACGACCGGCTGGAGATCGCCCGCGCCCGCTACGGCGAATTGGAAGACCAGCTCGACGCGCTCGAAAAAGAGATCGACGCGGCCTATTTGAACGCGCAGAAAGCGGCGGCGGAAGCCGACCGCCTGCGCGGCGAGGCGGCCGCCCGGGACGAAGAAGCCGTCCAGTGCGAAGCCAAAGCAACGATGAGCGAGGGCGACGCGGAGCGTGCCGTGCGCACCAAAGAGGAGCTCGAGAGCGAACGCGCCCGCGGCGAAAAAGAAGAAAAAGAAGAGATCGCTCTTTTAGAAAGACAGAAAGCGGTTTTAGAAGAAAAGAAAAAGGCGCTCGACGGGCTCGGCGAAACGCTTTCCGCCTGTGAAAGGGACATGCAGTCCATCGCCGGAGAGAGCGACGCGCAGGCGGCCCGGATGAAGGCGGCTTCCGCGCGCCTGGCGCAGGAAAATGCCCGCACAGCGGAGATCGAAAAGCGGAAAAGCGCGCTCGAAGCCGCCGCGGAAAGCGCCGCCGGACGTCTGCGCGAGATCATGCAGAGTGTTTCCGGCCGCGAGGAGCGCGGCCGGAAGGCGCGGGAAGCGCTGGCGGAAGCAAGAGAAGCGCTGGCAAAGACCGGAGAAGAATTAAAAGCCAAAGACAACGCCGTGCGCGGGTGTCTGCTCAAATACAATGCCCGGAAAGAGAAACAGGCCAAAGAAGAAGAACGGGTCAAGACCCTTTCGCTCAAAGTAAGCGGCGGCGACCAGCGCGCGGCCATGCTCGAGGAGATGGAACGGAACCTCGAAGGGTTTGCGCACAGCGTGCGCCTCGTCGTCGGCGAAGCGAGACGGGGAAGACTGCACGGCGTTCTCGGCCCGGTCTCCCAGCTCGTCACCGCACCGGCGAAAGCGGCCGTGGCGGTGGAGACGGCGCTCGGCGGTTCCGCTCAGCATATCGTCACCGAGAACGAAGACGACGCCAAAGAAGCCATCCGCTTCCTCAAACGCTCGGACGGCGGCCGCGCCACGTTCCTGCCGCTCACTTCCGTGCGGGGCGGCACGCTCGATGTCCGCGAAATCTCCGCCGCGCCCGGCTACGTGGGCCTTGCGGCGGAGCTGGTCGGATACGACGGGCGGTTCCGCGGCATCGTCGAGCATCTGCTCGGCCGCACCGTCGTGGCGCGCGACCTCGACGCCGCCGTGGAGATGGCGAAGCGGTTTCATTACCGTTTCCGCATCGTCACGCTCGACGGCCAGCAGGTCAACGCGGGCGGCTCGCTCACGGGCGGCAGCCGGCGCGCGGGCGCGGGTCTTGTTTCCCGCAAGGCGGAGATCGCGCAGATCAGAGAAGAGACGAAAAAACTCCGCGCGGCGCTCGCCGAAGCCGAGGCGGATGCGCGTTTGGCCAAAGAAAGCCTTGCCGCGGCGGAAGCCGAGGGCACCGGCGCCCGTGCCGAATGGACAAAAGCAAAAGAGGCCCTTATCCGCCTTGAGGGCGAAGAAAAACGTCTCGCTGAGCAGGCAGCTCTTTTTGAAGCGGACAAAAAGTCGCTCGAAGAAGAAAAAGCGGCGTGCCTTGAAAAACAGGCCGCTTTAAAAGAACAGGTGCAAAAAGCCGAAGACGAGCGCGCGCGCCGGGCCGAAGCGGTCAAAGCGGCGGAAGAAGCGCTGGCGGCCTGCGGCGCGGAGAGCGAAACGCTCGAGAATAAGCGCGCGGAGCAGACGGCCCGCCTGACCGACCTGCGCTTGAGGCGCTTATCCTGCGAAAAAGACGTGGAAGCGGCGGCGCATGCCGCGGCGGAACTGGAAACGCGCCGAAAAGAAAAGCACGAGCGCGCCAAGACGCTTTCGCTCCGCATCGCCGAGGCGGAAAAGGAACAGGAAGAAGCCCTCTCCCGTGCGGAAGAGCTCAAGGAGCAGGCCCAAAAACGGCGCGGAGAGGCGGCGGCCTGCCGTGAAAAAGCGCGGGCGGAAGCCGCGCGGCGCGAAGAAGTCGAACGCGCTTCCGTCGATACGCGCGCCAGGGTGCGTTCGCTTTCCGACGAAAAAGAAGCGATGTCGCGCGAGCTCGCGCGGCTGGAGGAGCGGAAAGCCACGCTCCAGAGCGGATATGACGCGCTCATCGCCAAATTGTGGGAAGATTATGAACTCACGCGGTCGCAGGCGGAAAAAGAAGTGCCGCGCATCGAACATCCGGATGAAGCGTCGAAGCGGCTGGATGCCGTGAAAAAAGCCATCAAGGCTCTGGGCAGCGTGAACGTTTCTGCCGTGGACGAGTATAAGCAGGTCTACGAGCGGTATACGTTTTTAAAAACGCAGACCGACGACGTGGAGAGATCGAAAACGGAACTCGAAACACTCATCCGCGGGCTCACGGCGGAGATGCGCACGCGCTTTTTAGAAAAATTCAACGAGATCGCGGGCCATTTTTCGATCATATTTACGGAGCTTTTCGGCGGCGGGCAGGCGTCGCTCTCGCTTGAGGACGAACAGGATGTGCTTTCCTGCGGCATCGACATCCACGTCGAACCGCCGGGCAAGATCATCAAGAACCTCGCTTCGCTTTCCGGCGGCGAGCAGGCGCTGGTGGCCATCGCGCTCTATTTTGCCCTGCTCAAGGTGCGGCCGTCGCCGTTTTGCGTGCTCGATGAGATCGAAGCCGCGCTCGACGAGCAAAACGTGGCGCGTTTTGCCGCGTATCTGCGCAGGCTCTGCGGCCATACGCAGTTCATCGTCATCACGCACCGCCGCGGCACGATGGACGAGGCCGATACGCTTTACGGCGTCACGATGCAGGACCGCGGCGTTTCCAAGCTGCTCATGCTGCATCTCGACGAATTGATGGAAAATCTCGGGGTCGAGGAGCCAAAGCGGACCTCTACCTGAAAGCGGGCTGTATTTGCGGCCTTTTCTGTGGTAAAATAAAGAGCAACGAGAAAACGGGAGGGCCTTAGCATGGGCGTTTTTGATAAGATCCGCGCGGGGCTTGCCAAGACGCGCGCGTCCGTCGCGGAGCAGATGGGGCAGGTCTTCCGCAGCCATAAAGTGGATGAGGACCTCTTTGAGGAGTTGGAAGACGTTCTGGTCTCCTCCGATGTCGGCGTCGCCACGTCGGCGTATCTCATGGAAAAGCTCCGCGGCCGGGTAAAAGAGGAGCATATCAGGGATACGGACGGCGTGCGTGAAGCGCTCAAAGCCGTGATGGCCGAGGAACTTTCGGGCGATACGTCGCTCCGGCTCGAACCCAAGCCCGCGGTGATTTTGGTCATCGGGGTCAACGGTGTCGGCAAAACGACCACCATCGGCAAGCTGGCGGCCAGCCTGAAAGCGCGGGGCAAAAACGTCCTGCTCGGCGCGGCGGATACGTTCCGCGCCGCGGCCATCGATCAGCTTCAGATCTGGGCGGACCGCGCGGGCGTGGACCTCGTCCATCAGAATGAAGGGTCCGACCCTGCCGCCGTGGTGTTCGATGCCGTGCAGGCAGGCAGGTCCCGCGGCGCGGATGTGGTCATCTGCGACACGGCGGGCCGTCTGCACAACAAAAAGAACCTGATGGAAGAGCTCTCGAAGATGTCGCGCGTCATTGACCGCGAAGCGCCGGGTGCGGCGCGTGAAAATCTGCTGGTGCTCGACGCCACTACCGGGCAGAACGCCGTCAATCAGGCCAAACAGTTCGGCGAGGCCGCCGGGCTCACCGGCATCATCCTCACCAAACTCGACGGGACGGCGCGCGGCGGCGTGGTGTTCGCCATCCGGCACGAGCTCGGCATCCCGGTCAAATACATCGGCGTGGGCGAGCAGATCGACGATCTTCAGCCGTTCGATCCGAACGCTTTCGTCGAAGCGCTTTTCGCGGGGGCGGAAGCGGAGGAAAAAACGGAGGAAGAGAGCACATGACGTTCGTCGCGGCTACGGGCAACCCGAATAAAGTCAGGGAGATGGCCCGCATCCTCGCCCCGCTCGGGTTTTCGGTCATCTCTCAAAAAGAAGCGGGCGTTTGTGTTTCGCCCGAAGAAACGGGCAAGACGTTTGAGGAGAACGCGCGCATCAAGGCGGAAGCCGTGTGCCGCGCGGCAAAAAGGCCCACCGTGGCGGATGATTCCGGCCTGTGCGCAGCCGCTTTGGGCGGCGCGCCGGGCATCCGATCCGCCCGCTGGGCCGGAGAAAAAGCGACGGATGACGACCGCATCGACAAGCTGCTCGGCCTGCTTGCCGCCGTGCCGGAAGAAAAACGCGCGGCGACGTTCGTCTGCGCCGTCTGCTGTGTCTTTCCGGACGGCCGGAGCCTTGCCGTGCGCGGCGAATGCGCGGGGCATATCGCGTTTGCCCGCCGCGGGGCGGACGGCTTCGGCTACGACCCCGTGTTTATCGAGGATACGACGGGCAGAACGTTCGCGGAGCTTTCCGGAGAAGAAAAAGACGCGCTCGGCCACCGCGGCCGCGCCCTCCGTGCTTTCGCAGCGGCGCTTGAACAGATGAAAAAAGAGAAGAAGAAAGAGGAACCAGGATGCTGACATCCAAACAGCGCGCCGCTTTGCGCGCGATGGCCAATACGGCCGATACGCTTTTTCAGGTAGGCAAGCAGGGCGTGACCGAAACGCTTAAAAAACAGGCGGACGACGCCCTTGCCGCGCGCGAGCTCATCAAGCTGCGCGTGCTGGAAACGGCGCCGCTCTCGGCCAAAGAGGCCGCCGTGTCGCTTGCGGAAGCGCTGGACGCGGATGTGGTGCAGGTGATCGGCACGCGCTTCGTGCTCTACCGCCCCAAGCCCAAAGACCCGGTGATCAAGATCTAAATTAAAAGAGGAAAAAAACATTGCGCAAGATCGGCATTTTCGGCGGCACGTTCAACCCCATCCACCGAGGACACATCCATCTGGCAAAAGGCTACGCCGCCGCGCTCGGGCTGGATAGTGTCCTGCTCGTTCCCACCTGTATCCCGCCGCACAAAGAGGCGCCGGATCTTCTGCCCGGGCCGGTGCGGCTCGAGATGTGCCGTTTAGCGGTGCGGGGCGAGGAGAAGCTCGCCGTTTCGGATGTGGAGATCCGCCGCGGCGGCGTCAGCTATACGGTAGATACCCTGAGGGAACTCACGTCGCGCTTTCCGGAAGACAGATTCTATTTTCTCATGGGCGCGGACATGTTCTTCACGCTCGACAGCTGGAACGGTTTTCAAGACATCGCCCGCATGGCGGTGCTCTGCGCGGCGGCACGGCGCGGGGGCGAGCTGCCCGCCCTGCGCGCCTATGCGGAAAAGATCAACAAGACTTACGGCGCGCGCTGTGAGATCGCGGCGTTGCCGGTCCTCGATATCTCCTCCACCATGGTGCGCGACGCGCTGGCGAAAAACGGGCCTGTCCGCGCGCTGGTGCCGGACGCCGTGGCGGATTATATCGCCCAAAACGGGCTGTACCGGTCTTGAAAGCCGGCAAGATAAGGAGGGCAGGACCATGATGGACATCGAAGCATTTCTGGATGTTTTAAAGAAAAACCTGAGCAATGAGCGGTATTTTCATTCGATGATGGTCTCCAAGATGTCGGAGACGCTGGCGGCCGCTTACGGCGCGGACGCGGAAAAGGCCGCTTTTGCCGGGCTGGTGCACCATAACGCCAAGGGCATGAAGCACGACGCGC
>CAUULH010000067.1:0-7124 GCA_963545875.1 uncultured Ethanoligenens sp. | reverse complement strand
ATGTCCGAAAATCAGATTATTGTTAGTATAATCCAAAATTTCAGACTAATCGCCTATTCTTTTTGTTTTAGTGCAGGACTATCAATATCTTAATTCATATGCAAGGGATGTTATAAATTATTCACGCCCATTTCCAACCTGTTTCCGCCAACACAGGCCGGTGCTTTCCTCTGCATATGCTGAAGGATGGGGACACATGATTTCAAATATTCCCCGTTCTGCATACGCGTTTGAATGATCTGAACCTTTACGCCATAGGCATCGTACAGGTTTTTTTCCGTCACCACATTTTCCACGTCTCCGACACACAGCTTGTTCTTACGCTGGAGCAGCGCGACTTTTGACGAACACAAAAAGGCGTGATCCGGAAAATGCGTTGTCATGAAAATACCCAGACCCTCCTGCGCCAGCCGGTAGATCTGATCCAAGACCTTGACCTGGTTGCCGAAATCCAGATTTGAGGTCGGTTCATCCATAATCAGCAGTTGGGGCTGCTGTGTCAGCGCACGGGCGATCAGCACCATTTGGCGCTCGCCGCCGCTGATCTCCGTATAGATTCGGTTTTTCAAATGTCCGATATGAAGCGAATCCAATGCGTCTTCCGCCATCTGATAATCTTTTTTGCTGGGCGACGCGAAGAAATCCAGACTTGCCGTGCGCCCCATCACGACCACATCAATCACGGAATAAGGAAATGGCGGCGTGTGCTCCTGCGGGACATACGCGATGATCTTAGCCAGCTTCCTCCTGGACCAATGATCGATATTCTCATCGTCGAGCCGAATATCTCCGCTTTTCTTTTTTAAAAAGCCCAATATCGTCTTAAAGATGGTCGTTTTCCCGACACCATTGGGTCCGAGCAAACTCAGGATCTCTCCTGAACGCACCGTCAGCGAAATATCTTTCACGACCACTTTTGACTGATACCCGCAGGCGAGATCTTTTAATTCTAGCAGCATGGCTGACCTCTTTACGTCAAAAAATCAGTATGAACAGGATCATGGAACACTCAAAAATGGGAATGACCGCCGTTACAGGCGGGCAAACACCGCTACGGACGAGTATTCCACTGAAAGCAGACATTAAATTTGGTTATTCATATCTTTTCTTTTCATTTCGTATCTCTTCGTTTTCATTATTGTAACCGCCTTCTCGGAAAATGTCAAGATATCCGAAAACTTTTTTGCTGAACTGTTTTGTTGAAATCGAGTCAGAGCCAATTTTTTCCGCTTTTGAAGAGCAAAAACAGGAATACGGGAGCCCCTATCACCGCCGTTAGAATGCCCAGCGGGATCTCGACCGATAGTGCCGTGCGGGCCACATCGTCCGTTAAAAGCAAAAAAATCCCGCCGATTATCATGGAAGCCGGCATCATCCTGCGAAAATCAGGCCCTACCAGGATACGGGCAACATGCGGGATCACAAGCCCGACCCATCCGACCAGGCCCGCGATCGAAATGGACGAGGAAGTCAAAAGCGTGGAGCAAAAAATGACGACGAGCCGCACCTGGGCCGTATTGACGCCCAGCGACTTGGCCTCTTCATCACCGAAGGTGGTCACATTCAATTTCCACCGAAAGATCAGCAGCGGAACCGAGCCCAGGATGACAGGAATCAAGATCTCAACGACGTTTCCCATTCCCAATGTGCGCGACAAACTCCCCATCAGCCAAAACGTGATTTCCGGCAGTTTGCTGTCCGGATCGGCCACATATTTGACAATGGAAGTCATGGCGGTAAATAACGCTTCGACCACCATACCGGTCAAGACAAGAAGGATGATCACATTTTGTCTCAGGCCAATCGCTCGCGTGAGAAAATAAGTGATACACACCGCCGCCAGGCCGAAGATGAAAGCAAAGATCTGTATTCCAAGATCGCTGAACGAAAATAAAATGGCGATAGCCGCTCCAAAACCCGATCCGGCAGATGCGCCCAAAATATCCGGAGAGACCATCGGATTTTTAAATAATCCCTGATATGCGGCGCCGGAAGCCGACAATGCCCAGCCAACCAGTATACCTGTCAACAGGCGCGGGATACGGATATTGAATAAGACCGCATAGATCTCCGAAGGATAAGAAATGTGCAATCCAAACAACTGGTCGGCAATAGCCGCGAAGATCTGAGAAATCGGCAATCCATATCTTCCAAGATTCAGCGACATAATGAACAGCAAAACAAGCAGGCCGGACAAGCCCGGAAGAATAAAAGGTTCCCACTTTTTCTCGTGTCCGATGGAGAAAGCGCGCACGAACTGAATAGATCCTGGCTTGGACATAGTCGATACCTGCTTTCTATCCGCTCTCGGCCAATTATTCATTCTCAGTTGGTCTCTGAAAGTTCTTCGCTGGTTAGGGTTTCCGTATTGTTATAGATCTCTTTATAAAAGGCGCGTATCTCCGAACTCATATTGATCTTTACCTGCTGCGGATAAAGCGTCTTTGCCACCCACTCGGAGGCAAGCAAAGCCTGAAGGCTGTCCAGCATGTAATACTTTGAAGGAACATAGACGCGATTGTTTTTCACGGCGGCGATATCCTTCCAGGCCGCGCTCGACATGATCTCATTTTTCCCTGCGGCTGTGGCGCAAATGATGACGTCCGGGTCATACTGATAGATCTGCTCCAGCGAAAGCTGAAGTGATTCCGAAGTCGCATTGGTGCCGGTTTCAGACATCGTATCCATGATCGTTTTTCCGCCGGCTATCCGGATCGTATTATACATGATCGTTTTCGGCCCGGGCGTATTCGTGACCACGCTTGCCGCATAATAGACTTTCAGTCGCTTTGATTTGGGAACTTTGGCCACCTGCTTTTCGACTTTTTTCAGCGTGTTTTCCCAATAAGTATAGATCCCATCCGCCTCTTTTTGTTTGTTTAAAAGATTTCCAATCACTTTCCAAGACTTTCCCATCTGCTCCAAGTCGTCTTTTGACGTTGCAAACACCGGAACGCTATAAGCCGACTGCTCTGTATCCAAATTGGGATCTTTGTTCAGAGAGATCACCACTTGCGGTTTCGCCGCGATGATCTGCTCCGGGTTGACTCCGGAATGAAACTCGCCGGTGACCGGAAGCCCGGAGATCGTTTTCTGATCTTTCTCCGTCATAAAATAATCGAACTGATAAAATTGCTTGTCTACACTTACCAGCGTTTTCGGTGCCAGCCGCCAGACCATAAAACCCGGAATCGGGTGAATGACCGATACTCTTTCGATTTTCTGAGGAACCGTGACCTGCCTTTTGGCCATATCGGTCATGATCCGATTCCCTGAAGAGGAAGCGGAAGCCGTCGAAGATACGTTCTGTGAAGATACCTTTTGGCAGCCCGTGGCCGATATGGAAATTGCCGCAACGAGCAGAAGCGCGACCCATGCCGAAAATGAGAACCCCCGCAAGATCGTTTTTTCTTTTTTCATCTGATTGTCCTCCCCATTTTGTCACAAAATAGAATGAATAAAAACAAAAGCAATGGAACTGAATATAAAATTCAGCTCCATTGCTTTATTCAAACCGATTTTACACGATTTAACACAAAATGTCAAGAATATTTTTAATTTAAAATATCTTCCTGCTGGTTTCAAGCCAGTTTGATGAAAATCAACAAAAAAAAACGTCGGGGCACAATTTTAAAATTGCGCCCCGACGCCCTTAATAACGTCTCAAAAAGGATGCGGGATACCGGTTATCAATCCGTCATCGTGAAGAGCAGCTCGCCCGCCACGACGTTCTTGCCCTCTTTGATATAGATCTTATCGATCAAGCCGTCCATATTGGCCACGACGCTGGTCTCCATCTTCATGGCCTCGATGATAGCCAGCACCTGGTTCTTTTTGACTTCATCGCCCGGCTTGACGAGCACTTTGCTGACCGCGCCGGCCATGCTGGCGCCGATCTGCGTGATCTCGCTCATATCGGCCATCGTGACGCTGGATTCCGCCGCCTTCGCGTCGTTGCGGACCGCTACTTCGCGCCGCACCCCGTTGAGCTCGAACACGACGTTCTGCGTGCCGTCGCTGTTCACTTCTCCGAGGCCGTCGAGTTTGACGACGAGCATCTTGCCCTCGTCGATGGAAAGCTCCGTCGTTTCGCCGGGCTCCATGCCGGAGAAGAACACCTTGCTGTCCATGTGGCTGATATCGCCGTATTCCTGTCTCCGCTTGCAGTAATCTTCCAGCACTTTCGGATACAGGCACCAGCTCACGAGATCCTGCATGTTCGGAGCTTTCTCGTATTTGGCGATCTTCTTTTTGACATCCTCGAAATCCACCGGTTTGAGCAGCTGGCCCGGCCGGCAGGTGATGGGCTTTTCGCCTTTGAGGACCACTTCCTGAAGGTCTTTGGGGAAACCGCCGACCGGCTGGCCGATCATGCCCTTGAAATAGGAGACCACGGAATCCGGAAAAGTCAGACGTTTGCCCCGCTCGACGATATTGTCCGCCGAAAGGTCGTTCTGCACCATGAAGATGGCCAGATCGCCCACCACTTTGGACGACGGCGTCACCTTGACGATATCGCCCAAGATCTTGTTGGCTTCCTTGTATTTGTCTTTGACATCACCGAAGCGGTCGCCGAAGCCCATCGACTCCACCTGATTTTTGAGATTGGTGAGCTGGCCGCCGGGGATCTCGTACTTATAGATGCTCGTATCCGGATAGTTCCGGCCCGTCTCGAACATCCAGTAGTTCTGGCGCACATCGTGCCAGTAGTCTTTGAGCGGCTCAAGGTCGTTGAATTCAAAACCGGTGTCGCGCGGCGCGCAGTGCAGGGCGGCCACCAGCGAGTTCATCGAAGGCTGGCTGGTAAGCGAAGCCATGCTGGTGATAGCCGTATCCACGATATCCACGCCGGCCGTCGAAGCCATCATCAGGGTGGCGATCTGGTTGCCGCTGGTATCGTGCGTGTGGAGCTGCACCGGGATGCCGATCTCCTGCTTGAGCGCCGTCACGAGCTGCTTGGCCGCATACGGTTTGAGCAGGCCGGCCATATCTTTGATGGCCAGGATATGCGCGCCGCGCTTTTCGAGCTCTTTGGCCAGATTGACATAGTAGCCGAGCGTATATTTGGTTTCATTCGGGTCCGTGATATCGCCCGTATAGCAGATGGTCGCCTCAGCCACTTTACCGCATTTGAGCACTTCGTCCATCGCGATCTCCATGCCCGGCACCCAGTTCAGGCTGTCGAAGATGCGGAAGATGTCGATGCCGCCCTGCGCCGCCTCGCGGATGAACGCGCGGATGAGGTTATCCGGGTAGTTGGTGTAGCCGACGGCATTCGAGCCGCGCATCAGCATCTGGAACGGGATGTTCGGGATGAGTTCGCGCAGTTTGGCAAGGCGTTCCCACGGCGATTCGTGCAGGAAGCGGTAGGCCACGTCGAACGTCGCGCCGCCCCACATCTCCACGGAGAACAGGTCGGACAGCTTATCGGCCATATACGGCGCCACGCGGACCATGTCTTTCGTGCGCATCCGGGTCGCGAGCAGGGACTGATGCGCGTCACGCAGCGTGGTATCGCAGAGGAGCAGCTTCTTCTGCTTGAGCACATAGTCTTTCAGCGCGTCCGGGCCCTCGCTGTCGAGCAGCTGCTTGAGGCCTTTCGGCGGCTTGCCTTCCGACGCGGGCGGAACGCGGAGCTTGTCGTAGCCGGCTTTCGGCCCGCCCGTCTGCTTTTTGCCGTTGACGATGATGTTGCCGATATATTTGAGGACTTTGTTCGCGCGGTCCTGCGGGTCCTCGAATTCGAACAGAGACGGCGTCTCGTCGATGAATTTCGTGTGGCATTTGCCGGCGCGGAAGACCGGATGGCTCAGGATATTGCACAAAAACGCCATATTGGTCTTGACACCGTGGATATGGATCTCGGTGATCGCCCGGATAGCCTTGCGGACGGTATTCTCGAATGTCCGGTCATACGTCGTGATCTTGACGAGCAGGCTGTCGTAATACGGCGAGATCTCCGCGCCGGCAAAAGCGTTTCCGGCATCCAGCCGGACGCCGAACCCGCCGCCGCTGCGATAATCGGTGATCCTGCCGGAATCCGGGGCAAAATTATTGCGCGGGTCCTCCGTCGTGACACGGCTCTGAACGGCATAGCCGTGCGTATGGACGGCCGCCTGCGACGCGATGCCGATCTCCGGCGAGGAAAGCGGATAACCGGCGGCGATATAGATCTGCGCGCGCACGATATCGATGCCCGTGATCATCTCCGTGACGGTATGCTCCACCTGGACGCGCGGGTTCATTTCAATGAAATAATGATGGCCTTCCTGATCGACCAGAAACTCCACGGTGCCGGCGTTGACATAATGGACATATTTTGCAATCTTGACGGCGTCTTCATGCAGTTTGCGGCGCGTCTCCTCCGGGACCGAAAACGCCGGCGCATACTCGATGACTTTTTGATAGCGCCGCTGGACGGAGCAGTCGCGCTCATAAAGATGCACGACGTTTCCATATTTATCGGCCAGGATCTGCACTTCGACATGCTTGGGATGGACGAGGAACTTTTCCATAAAGATGGAATCGTCTCCGAATGCCTTTTTCGCCTCGCCGCGCACCACTTCGAGCGCCGCGGCCATTTCCTCCGCCTTATCGACCCGGCGCATTCCACGGCCGCCGCCGCCCGCTGCCGCTTTTAGCAGCACCGGATAACCATAGCTCGCCGCACGCTTGAGCGCGTCGTCTAAGTCGCGGATCTTTTCCGAGCTGCCGGGCACTACCGGCACATTGCAAGCCTTTGCGATGGTCTTGGCGTTGAGCTTGCTCCCCATTTTTTCCAGAACATCGGAGGAAGGGCCGATGAACAGAATGCCGTTTTCCTCGCAGGCGCAGGCAAAATCCGGATTCTCGGAAAGAAAGCCGTATCCGGGATGGATGGCGTCCACGCCCTTTTGCTTGGCCAGTTTGACGATGTAGTTGATATCGAGGTAAGCGGCGAGCGGGCTCTTGTTCTTATCAAGCATATAGGCTTCGTCGGCTTTCGTGCGGAAAAGGTTCAGCACATCCTCCTGCGAATAGACGGCGACAGTCCGCAAGCCGATGTCGTAGCAGGCGCGGAAGATCCGGATGGCGATCTCGCCGCGGTTCGCGACCAGGACTTTTCTGATTTTCTTGATGGTGGG
>CAUULH010000066.1:0-7146 GCA_963545875.1 uncultured Ethanoligenens sp. | reverse complement strand
CAGACCGTATCCAGCAGGCAGAAAAGAAAAGCCGCCAGCAGAAACGCCGCAAAAAGCAGCGACTGCGCGATCAGCCCAATGAGAATGCCACTGAGGATCGGAATGGAAACCCAGCCGGTGAACACCAGCGAGATGACCAGCGCGAAAAGCGCGGCGACAACCGCGGGTTTGAGATGATCGCGGGCACAACCGCAAAGAGCGCGGCGGCGGGTCCCGGCGGCATCGTCATCTCCCCCGGCGGCCGCTACGGCGACGCCGAGCGCCGCCAGCAGGATCAGAAAGGCAAAACTGGCCGCGAGCGGGACGAATACCACGGAACCCAGAAGGTTTAGGATATTCAAGACCGCCGCCGCAATGCCGATCAAAAGGCTCAGAACAAACAGACCGATATTGACTAAAATACTCCGACCACACATACTGTTTCCTCCCGAAAAAAACTGGCACTGAATGGAGAAGATCCATCCAGTGCCAGTTTATGACAGGCTGTCCGTCATGGTTCATGACGGGGCGGCCTATCCGGGGAAACTGCGCTGTCTCTTTCGTTCTCGAGGATCCGATAAAGAGAGGCGGCGCCTTCTTTTGTCACATAATCGGGAACGGCCAGCACTTCGGCCTTCAGCGTGCGTCCGCCGAGCGTGATCGCCAAAATGTCGCCCGGCTTCACATCATAGGAAGCGCGGACGGCGCGGCCGTTCGCCGTGACACGACCGGCATCGCAGGCCTCATTCGCCACGGTGCGGCGTTTGATGATCCGAGAGATCTTTAAGAATTTATCCAGACGCATGATTTTCCTTTTTTATGGGTCGATTATTTGGAGACAGCATCCTTGAACGGCTTGCCGGCTTTGAAGACCGGATACGAAGACGCAGGAATGGTGATCTCTTCTTTGGTGCGGGGATTGCGGCCTTTGCGGGCTTCGCGGTGATGGACCTCGAACGTTCCGAAGCCCACAAGCTGGACTTTTTCCTCGGCGACCAGCGATTCGACCACGGAATCGATCAGCGCGCCCGTTGCCTTTTCGGCATCTTTTTTGGAAAGTCCCGATTTTTCGGCTACTTTTGAAATCAACTCGGCTTTTGTCATGGATGATTCCCTCCGTATATCATATATCAATCCGCGCACCCGGCGAGCGGGGCGCTTGTACCGGTTCTGCCGTCCCTCACAGGCAGGCAGGCCGTGCGGCAGAGAAAAAGGGCCTGTCCGCTTTAAGGGCCCGATCCTCTCTTTTACCGCACGGCATGGAAAACAGTATTATCTTACCTTATTTTTTTCGACTTTTCAAGTATCTATGCGCTTTTTGGCATTCTTTCCGAAGAATTTCCCCGTCCCTTGTCAAAAAGGCGAAAAAAGACGCTTACAGTCTTGCCGCAATGCCTTTTATCAGAGCCGAAAGCTCTTTGGCATGGGCGGCGGCCGTGGCGTTCACCTCTCCGCCGTCGAGCGCGTGAGCGGAAAGCCCGGCGGCGTAATTGGTGAGACAGGAGACGCACAGCGTGCGCAAACCGCAGTGCGCCGCCTCGATGACTTCCGGCACCGTGGACATGCCGACGGCGTCCGCGCCCAGGATGCGCAGCGCCCGGATCTCGGCCGGCGTCTCGTACTGCGGGCCCGTCATATAGGCGTAGACGCCCTCACGCAGCAAAACGCCCGCTTTTTCCGCGCATTCTTTCGCCAGCGCGCACAGTTCGCGGCTGTATGCGTTCGACATATCGAAAAAGCGCGGCCCGAAAGCGTCCGTGTTTTTTCCCCGGCAGGAGCTGAGACCGCTGAAATTGAGATGATCCCGCACCAGCATGAGATCGCCCGGGCGGAAGGCCGTGTTGATGATGCCCGCGGCGTTGGTGAGCAGCAGATTCTCCACGCCGAGCGTCTTGAGCACGCGCACATGGAAAGCCGCGCGGCGGAAAGAAAGGCCCTCGTAATAATGGAACCGGCCGGCAAAGACATACACCGGCTTTCCCGAAAGCGTGCCGGTGAGCAGCTTGCCCGCGTGGGAAGGCGCCGTGGCAGGCGGAAAATAGGGGATCTTGGCATAAGGGATCTCCGCGGCGTTCTGCACCTCGGAAGCAAACCCGCCGAACCCCGAACCCAGCACGACCGCCGTGCGCGGACGGAGATCCGATGCGTTTTGGATGACCTGCGCCGCCTCGCGGCATTTCTTTTCCGCAGCGTCCATGCTTACTCCTTTTCCTTTCGGCAAACAAAGCCGCCCGCTCCGCACATGCAGAGCAGACGGCCCGTTTTATCCGTTTTGCCTTACAGTTTGGCGCCGCACTTTTTGCAGTAGTCGGCGTCCTGCGGATTGATGGTCCCGCAGGCGCTGCATTTTTTCTCCGCGCGGAGCGCGGCGATCTTTTCTTGGAGGGCGGTGAGATCGGCCGTCAGGCTGTCGATCTGCTCCGATTTCTCCTTGATGACAGCCGTAGCGTCGGCTTCTTCTTTGGCCGCGGTATACACCGAGCGGCCGAGCGCTTCATAGGCGCCCCGGATCTTGCTCTCAAGTTCGGCGGCGGCGAGTTTCAGCTTGGAAATCTCGACCAGATCGCCCGTCTTTTTACCGGCGACGTTCACGGCGTTCTTTGCTGAAAGGACCGCGTCTTCAAATAATCCCATGAATGACCACTCCTTTTTCGGCCTGCAAACCCGTTCGTAACTGTTATTATACCATTCCCCGGCACGTCGTACAATATGCGGATTTACGCGGGTTCTTCCGGCTTTGCGGCGCGCGTCCGGCGCCGCTTCAGCGCGCGTTTGTTCAGATATGAACTGCCGCCGAGAAACTCGCGCAGCAGGCACGCGGGCGGCACCAGATCCTGTGGGATGCGCTCAAAACGCTTCAGCGCCGCCACGAGCCTTTCCGCCTCGCCGGAAAGCGGCTCTTCGCCCCGTTCGCTCTCAAAATGCCAGAGCACCATGCCCGCGAAAAGGCACGGCTCGCACGCGAACACCGTATCGAGCGCGAGATCGGCAAGATCTTTGTAAGGGCGGACATATTCATCTTCGCCCCGGCAGACGCTCTCCCACAAGGCGAGCGTATTCGAAGCGCTGGAAGCGCGGAACCGGTAATCTCTCAGCATACGGCGCACCAGGCGGACATCCCGCGCGGAAAGCAGAATGTTCTCTTTTTCATCGGTGAACGCCGAGCCGACGCTGACATACAGGCGGAAGATGCGCTCCTCAGGCAGGCAGGCCGCCACCGCCGGATTGAACGCATGCAGGCCCTCCACCACGGCCACGCTGCCCTGAGGAAATTCCAGCCGGCGCGTCTTTTCGCCCCGGCGGGCTTTTTTGAAATCGAATACCGGGTATTCCGCCCGGCCCTCTTTGAGCAGGCGCGTGGTCACCTCGGTGAAAAGCGCAAGGTCCAGCGCGGCGGGCGATTCCCAATCTTCCCTGCCGTCCGCCAGAACGGGAAGGGTCCTCCGGTCGCGGAAGAAATCGTCGAGCGAGACCGCCGTGCTGTGGATGCCGCGGGTGCGGAGCGCCGCCTTGAGCTTGAGCGACGTGGTCGTTTTGCCGGAAGCGGACGGCCCCGCTAAAAGGACGAACTGCCGATGGCCCGCCGCGCGCGCGGCGATGCGGTCCGCGGCCTCGGCCAGGCGCGCTTCATACTGAGCGTCGCAGCGCGCAAAAAAGGCTTTCGGGTCCTCTTTTGCGCGCTGATCGACTTCATCGACGCTGATCTTTGGCTGAGAGAGCTCCATAAAACGCCTCCACCTGCTTTTTCCGCGCGAGCACTTCGTCGAAACGCGCAAGATATTCATATGGGTATTTGTAATTGAAAATGCGCTCGATGCGGTTTCCGCCCGGCTCTCGCAGTTTGGTCACTGCGCCCGCGCCCGCGGCGAGCACGGTATGCGTCTCATCCATGATAAAGACGTTGTAGAGCCCCTCGTGCCCGGGGCGCGCAAAGCCGGTGTTCTCGAGATTGCCCACCGTGTTGCGCTGGCGGTAGAGATAATACGGCGCAAGGCCCGCCGCGGAAAGGCGCGTATAGGCCATATCGAGCATGCGGGCCGCGTCCGCGCCGCGCGCATCGTACCGCGCCGTGCCGGAAGTGACCATGCGGGAAGACCGTTTCATGGACAGCGTATGCACCGTCACGCCCTCCGGTGAGAGTGGAAGCAGCTGATCCAGCGTGCGGGAAAAGCTCTCCGGCGTATCGCCCGGCAGGCCGGCGATGAGGTCGGCATTGATCGAATCGAAGCCCGCTTCCCGCGCCATGGCGAACGCCTCAAAGAACTGCTCCGGCGTATGCGAACGGCCGATGCGGCGGAGCACCTCGGCTGAAAGCGTCTGCGGATTGAGGCACAGGCGCGTGCAGCCGCCCGCGCGGATGGCCGCGAGCTTTTCGGGCGTGACGGTGTCCGGCCGGCCGGCCTCCACGGTGAACTCCCGAAGCGTATCGAAAGAGAACGAGGCCTTCACGGTATCGAAGATGTGCGCGAGCATCCCGGCGGAGAGCGAAGTGGGCGTGCCGCCGCCCATATAGACCGTCTCGAGCCGCAGGCCCAGCTTTTTCACCAGCGCGCCGAGGGCGCGGAGCTCCTTACAGAGCTTTTCCACGTAATCCGACAGCAGTTTTTTCGACCGCTCCACATCCTGCGAGATGAACGAGCAGTACAGACAGCGCGTGGGGCAGAACGGAACGGCGATATACAGGCTCACCGAATCGGGGACGGAGAGCGACACGATGCGCGTTTCCGCCTCCGCCGCGCGCAGGCAGAGCGCCGTTTTTTTCGGCAGGACCAGAAGATCTTCCGTAAAGCGGCGGGCCATTTCTCTTTCCGAAAGCCCGGATGCGAGCAGTTCCCTCGCCAGCTTGACCGGGCGGATGCCGGTGAGCACGCCCCACGGCGGCCGGATGCCGGTGAGCGCTTCTCCCGCCGTAAGGAATGCTTTTCCGAGTGTCCTTTCCGCCGTTTTGCGGGGATTTTTCGCCTCATTCGGGAAAAAGGCGCGGCCGCGGCACACCCGGCCGTTCCGGGCCAGCAGGACGAGCGCCGACGTGCGCGTTTTCCCTCGTTTTAAGCGTGTGACGGCATAAAAACCGCCGCGCGCCGAAAGGTCGGTCTCTTCCTCGATCTTTTCGCCGGGGAAGAAGAGAAAGCAGAGGTTGCCCATCTCGTAGCGCAGGGAATGGCCGAGGAGAAAAAGCTTCATTCGGCGTTCTCCGGAGAGAGCCACGGATTGTTCTTCCGCTCGTCGGCCAGCGTAGAAAATCCGCCGTGCCCCGGCAGTACCTGAAAACCGTCCGGCAGAGCCGCGAGCTTTTTCAGCGAAGCCCGCATGGCGGCGCCGTCTCCGCCGGGAAAATCCGTGCGCCCGACACCGCCCGCAAAAAGCGTATCGCCGGAAAAGAGCGCGTTCCCGCAGATAAAGCAGCAGGAGCCGGGCGTGTGGCCCGGCGTGGTGAGGACATCGAACGAAAGACCGGCGGCTTTTACCGTATCGCCGTCATGGAATAGGATGTCCGGCGCATACGGCGTAAATTCGCCGTCTCCCAGCTCGCCGTGAAGATTGCGCGCCGGGTCGTTGAGAAATGGGAGCTCCGCCTCGGGCACGGCGAGCTTGCAGCCAAAGTGCGCGATAAGCGCCTTTACCGCGCCGATATGGTCGGAATGGCCGTGCGTGAGCAGGATCATCTCCGGCTTGCAATCGGTTTTCTCGATGGCGGCGATGAGCCGGGGCGCTTCCGCGCCCGGATCGATCACGGCACACTGCCCGGCCCCCTTGTTGCAGACAAAATAGCAGTTGGTGCCGATGGGCCCCACGCGCAGATAATTGATTTCCATAGAAGAGCTACCTCCACTCCAGCGTATCCAGCACGAGCGTCACCGGGCCGTCGCCGTCCATTTTGACCGCCATATCCGCCCCGAAACGGCCCGTCTCCACCGCAAGCGGCGCGGCTTTTTCCCCGAGCGCGCGCACGAACGCACGGTAGAGCGTCTCCGCTTGCTCCGCGCCCGCCGCGCGCATGAAGTCCGGCCGGCGGCCATGCCGGCAGTCGCCGTACAGCGTAAAATTGGAAACGACGAGAAAACCGCCGTTCACATCCGCCGCGCCAAAGCTCATCTTGCCCTTTTCATCCGTAAAAATGCGGAGCCCGGCCGTTTTGGCGGCAAGCAGGGCGGCATCCGTTTCCGTGTCCGACCGCTCGACGCCGAGCAGGATCAGCAGCCCTTTTCCGATCTGTCCGACCGTCTCGCCGCCCGTGACGACCGACGCGCGTGAAACGCGCTGGATGACGGCCCTCATGCTTTTTTCGGTTCGATGCGGCGGCACTCGAGATAAAAGCGATGCTCGCACGCTCTGCCCATCGAAAACGCATCGGCCGGGAGCGGGCCGGAACGCACCACAGAAGAAAACAGAGCAAATTTATCCGCGGGCGGCAGGATGAAAGCCGCCGCGTCCCTTCCCCTGCCCAGCCGCTCGGCCACATCGGCGCCGCGGATGAAAGCGGACCGGCCGGGATTCGTTTTCAGCCAATCGTCAAGGAAATGCTGCACGATACCGGCCGGCAGCCCGTTTCCGCCCAAGCGGAACGCATCGGAGCCGCCTTCGTCCACAATGCGCACGGTACGGGCGGCGGAAGTGCCCGGATCTTCGCCCAGAGCCGCGGCGGCGGCGCTGAAATCTTCCCGCAGGAGCGAGGTGTCCGCTTCCGTGACCACGCGGTGGACGGGCTCGAAAGCGACCGACTTATCATACAGATCGACGAGCTCCGCCATGGCGTAGCGGGCCGGATGGTGCATTGCCGCCGGGCCGATGCGGCGCTTGAGCCGGTCGTAACAGGCGCGGGCCGCGGCAAGGGAATGATTGCCGTCGGCAACGGCGAAAGCCATCGGCGGGCGGTCCGGCAGGCCGTATTTTTTGGCGAACGTCTCCGGTGAGGAAAGGGCGGCAAGCGCTTCCCTCACATCTTCCGCCTGATCGCCCGGCAGCCACCAGCTCGAAAGATGGCCGCCGTCCCCCATCAGTTCCACCGTATAAAGAGGCGCGAGCGCCGTTTTTCGGCGGGTGACGGGCCCGATGACCGTGTTTTTCGGGTCGTCGATGAAAAGCAGAACGTGCGAGAGCTCGAGCGGCGCGCCCTCGCGGGCGGACAGGCGCGCTTCCAGCCGCTTGGGTGCGATGGCCTGAGTT
>CAUULH010000065.1:0-7182 GCA_963545875.1 uncultured Ethanoligenens sp. | reverse complement strand
TAATACTACCACAAATGCTTTTATTTTTCACTGACATCTATTCTAACACACAGGGGCTGCGAAAACGAAATGCTTTATGAGAGCGCGGCCCGCGCTTTTTCGGAAGAAAGGCGGTAAAGTACGTCGCCCTTCCATGCCCGAGCGCCGCGCCCGGTCAGCCGGAGCGGGATACGCTCGCCGCTGGCTTCGGCCCAGGCATAGATGGCGGCATCCGCATTTTTATCCGTTTTTGCCGAAGAAAGCCCATAAAGGACCGTCTGATGGACTTTTTCCCCGGAGCGCTTTACGGGAAGATCAGGGATATCCTCAGAATCCTTGTCGGAAGAATCCGCACCGCGGATGGATTCGGACATGGTGAGAAAATAGCGAACCTTTCCCTCGGCCACCTGTTTTTGGAACTGCCGCAGCGTCAGG
Organism: uncultured Ethanoligenens sp.; assembly: GCA_963545875.1. Classification (GTDB taxonomy): domain Bacteria; phylum Bacillota; class Clostridia; order Oscillospirales; family Ethanoligenentaceae; genus Ethanoligenens. The sequence continues at coordinate 6,768 of CAUULH010000065.1, read as the reverse complement.
ATGGGATTGCCGCCGCTGAAACCGCCGATCGTCATCACCGGGCGGCCCGTATCGAGAATGAACGACTCGGCCAGCGGCGCATCGGGAACGGCCAGCAGATAAAAAGCGCCGCCCTGCCCCCGCTCCAATTTCTTTTCAAGGCTTTCGGCCGCGGCGGATCTCACCGGGTCCGCCGTTTTGTTTTTGAGCCTTTGGACAACATACGACCATGAAAGAAAGGAAACGCCCCGCTTGTTCTCCATGATGGAGGGACCGGCGCTCGCATCGCCGCCTTTGACCGGCACAAGCACTGTGGTGAACGACCACAGGAACGGAACGGCGAGCAGGCAGACGACGGCCGCAGCAAATCCCGCGTAAAAAACAGACCGTTTGTGCTCTCCGCGATCGAAAAACCAAAAGAACAGAAATACGGCCAGAGCCAAGCACACGGCTCCAAACGGCCAGAGGGCCGCAAACCAGCGGGGATAATCCGTGAGGCAGAAAAGCTGGAAGACGGCGCCCGATATCAAGATAGCCGGCAGGAACAGCGCTTCCCGCCACGGAGCCGCCTTTCGCAAAGCCATTTTAGCGGCGCAGGAAAGGCCGATACCGCTGAGCGCGGCCAGCGCGGGCGCCGCGACATTCAAATAATACCGGTGCGTCAGGTCGCCGCAGAAGCCAAAAAACAGAACGGTCGTGGCCGCCCAGCTTCCCCAGAGCAGAAGAGAAACCGCCTGCGGAAAACGGCGCTTTCTCTTCCGAATTTTCAAAAGCCAAAAAACGGCCGAGGCAAAGCCCCCCGCCGCGGGCAGCAAAAACCAGCCGATCTGCTCGCCCAGATAGCGGTCGAACAAGCGGAAAAGGCCCAGCTTATCCTGCTTTGCGGCAAGATCGGTAGCCGACAGGGACGAGTTTGAAGCCGAAACCGCCCGGATCTCCGATGCCTGTGTTCCCGCGCGCTTTTCACGGCGCACGGCATGGTCGGAAAAATGGCGGAGCGAAAAAACGCGCATGAATCCGTTGTAGCCGAAAACGAGGTTCACCTCGCTGTTATCGGAGCTGCTGCCGACATACGGGCGGGACGCGGCCGGCGTCAGGTCGACGGCCGCCACCCAGCAGAAGGAAACGCCGAGGAGCACAACGGCCGCGGCCGCCGTGCGAAGCAGTTTCCGCTTCAGGCGAACACCGCGAGCGAAAAAGCAGACCAGCAAGCAGGCGGGCAGCACAAGAAAGCCCATGAGCATCTTGGTGTTGAACGCAAGACCGATGAAAAGGGCCGTAAGGAGCAGATGGCGGAATCGGCCCGTCTCCGCGGCGCGCACAGCGGCCCATGCCGAAAGGAGCATCAGGCAGACGAGCAGCGCATCCGGATTGTTCGAGTGCGCCGCCGCGATGAAAATGGGCGTCACCGAAAGAAACGCGGCGGAAAGCAGACCGGCCGCAAGACCGAAGCGTTTTTCGACCAGATGATACAGGATCCAGACCGAAAAGACCGTCTCCAGCGCCTCCGGGAGCAAAAGCGCCCAGCTGTGAAAACCGAAAGCCTTTACGAATGCGGCCTGCACCCAAAAAGCGAGCGGCGGTTTATCGATGCTGACGAAGCCCGACGAATCGAGCGAAAGAAAGAAAAAAGCATGCCAACTCTGCGTCATGCTCTTGACGGCCGCCGTATAATACAGATTGCCGTAGCCGTTCTGGGCAAAACGGTAAAAGCTCAGAAAAAAGGCAAAAAGAAGGATGCCGGCGACAGGAAGGACGCGGAACAACCGCTTCCGATCTCCCGGCATACAAGCTCGCTTCATAAAAGGCCGTCCTCTGTTTCCCTGAAAAATCCAGAAAATTCCGGTGACTGCATGATATCACATTTTTGTGACCAGTCTGTTAAGAATTTCACGGCGCGGCCGGCCAAAGAACGCTTTCCCCGCGCCGGGACGTGCCCGACGCGCTATTGAAATGCCGCATAAATATGCTATACTATGAAAGATATAGACGTGATGAACAGACTTTCCGGCCGGGATCGGCGGGGATTTTTTCAAAACGGAGGACAGGAATGGAAGAAAAACCGGATATCGAGCGTATCGCGCGCCTTGCAAAACTAGATCTGAACGACGAAGAAAAGGCGGCCTTGGGTAAGGACCTTTCCGCCATCATCGGCTATATGGATGTGCTCTCCAAGATCGACACCGAAGGCGTGGAACCGATGGAACACGTGCTGGGCCTTTCCAACGTCATGCGGGAAGACGCACCGAAGCCTTCTTACGACAGGGCGCGCATCCTTTCCTGCGCGCCGAAGACCGAAGACGGCTACTATGACGTGCCGCTCGCGGTAGAACAGGAGTGAGCGGGATGGAACTTTGGCAGTTGAGCGCGCGCGAAGCAGGCAGAAAGCTCGCCGCGCATGAGATCTCGGCTTCCGAGCTGACGAAAGCGCTCCTTGAGCGCATCGAGACCGCAGAGCCCAAAACAAAGGCTTATCTCACCGTCTGCAAAGACGGCGCGGCCAAACAGGCGGAAACCGCGCAGAAAAAGCTCGACGCGGGCGGCGCTTCTCCGCTCGCGGGCGTGCCCTGCGGCATCAAAGACAACATCTGCACCCAGAACGCGCCCACGACCTGCGCGTCGAAGATGCTCGAACACTTCACGCCGCCGTACGACGCGGCCGTGATGGAAAAGCTGAACGCGGACGGCGCCGTGATGCTCGGCAAGCTGAACATGGACGAGTTCGCCATGGGCGGCTCGACGGAAACTTCCTATTTCAAAAAAACGGCCAACCCGTGGCACCTGGACCGCGTGCCGGGCGGCTCTTCCGGCGGCGCGGCGGCGGCCGTGGCGGCGGGCGAGGCCTTTTTCGCCCTCGGCTCCGATACCGGCGGCTCTATCCGGCAGCCGTCCGCTTTCTGCGGCGTGGTGGGCCTCAAGCCGACTTACGGCGCGGTCTCCCGCTATGGGCTGGTGGCTTTTGCCTCCTCGCTCGACCAGATCGGCCCCATCACCCGCACGGTGGAAGACGCCGCGCTGGTGCTCGACGCGATCTGCGGGCGCGACGAGCGCGATTCCACCAGCGCGGACTACGCGCATCCTTCCTATATCAAGGCCGTCGGGCAGGAGATCAAAGGCTTAAAGATCGCCATCCCGCGCGAATATCTCGGAAAAGGTCTTTCGTCCGCCGTCAAAGACGGCGTGCTGGCCGCGGCCAAGACCTTTGAGCGCCTCGGCGCCGTGTGTGAAGAAGTCTCTCTTCCCGCCACGGATTACGCCGTTCCGGCCTACTACCTCATCTCCTCGGCGGAAGCGAGCTCCAACCTCGCCCGGTACGACGGCGTGAAATACGGTTTTGCCGCCGATAGCTGCAAGACGCTCTCGCAGCTCATGTCCCGCACGAGAGACGAGGGATTCGGCCCGGAAGTCAAGCGCCGCATCATCCTCGGCACCTACGCGCTGAGCGCCGGGTACTACGACGCCTATTATAAAAAGGCGCTGAAAGTGCGCCGCCTTATCAAGAACGGGTTCGATTCCGTTTTTGCGAAATACGACCTCATCCTCGGGCCCACGGCGCCGACGACGGCGTATCCCATCGGCTCGAAGAGCGGCGACCCGCTCAGCATGTACCTCGGCGATATCTACACCGTGCCGGTGAACATCGCGGGGCTTCCGGCGCTTTCCATCAACTGCGGCTACGATGCGGACGGCCTGCCCATCGGGCTCCAGCTCATCGGCCCGGCTTTCGGCGAGCCGGCGATCCTGAAAGCGGCGTATGCGTTCGAGCAGGCCACACCGGATGCGCACAAGCAGCCGGTCATCGCGTAAGGGGGCGGCGAAATGGCGGATTATGAAATCGTTGTGGGGCTCGAGATCCATGCCGAGCTGGCCACCAAGACCAAGATCTTCTGCGGCTGTGAGAACACGTTCGGCGGTGAGCCGAACACGCACTGCTGCCCGGTATGCACCGGCATGCCCGGCACGCTGCCCGTTTTGAACCGGAAAGTCGTCGAATACGCCGTGCGCGCGGGCCTTGCGACCAACTGCGAGATCGCGCATTTTTCCAAGCTCGACCGGAAGAACTATTTCTACCCGGACCTGCCGAAAGCCTATCAGATCTCCCAGTTCGATCTGCCGCTCTGCAAGCACGGCCATATCACGCTGGACAGCGGCAAACCGATCGGCATCACGCGCATCCACATCGAAGAGGACGCCGGCAAGCTCGTGCACGACAACGTCGCGCGCCGCACTTATGTGGACTACAACCGCTGCGGCGTGCCGCTCATCGAGATCGTCTCCGAGCCGGACATGCGCACGCCGGAAGAAGTGCGCGAATATGTGGAAAAAGTGCGCGCCATCCTTCTTTTTGCCGGCGTATCGGACTGCCGCATGGAAGAAGGCTCGCTCCGCGCGGACGTGAACCTCTCCGTGCGCCGCCGGGGCGCGGAAGCGTTCGGCACCCGCACCGAGATGAAGAACATCAACTCCATCCGCGCCATCTACCATGCCGTGGCCGGCGAGGGCAAGCGCCAGATGGAAGAGCTGGACGCGGGCGGGCACATCACCCAGCAGACCCGCCGCTGGGACGACAACAAGGGCAGGAGCCGCGTGATGCGCACCAAGGAGCAGGCGGACGATTACCGGTATTTTCCGGAACCGGATATCGTGCCGGTCAAGCTGACGGACGAGCGCATCGGCGCCATCCGCGCCACATTGCCCAAGCTGCCGAATGCGCGCGTCAAAGAATATGAAAAAGCCGGCGTGCCGCACGACGATGCCATCATCATCACATCGTCGCCCGCTCTGTCCGATTTTTACGAACAGACCGCCGCGAAGAGCAACGCAGTAGAAGCCGCCAAATGGGTCGTCGGCGAAATGATGCGCCAGCTCAAAGAGCGCGGGCTCGAGCCGGAAGCCATCCCCTTCCCGCCCGCCTATCTGGCCGAGCTCATCGCCCTGTGTCAAAAAAGGGAGATCACGGCGGCTTCGGGCAAAAAGGTCTTTGGGCTTCTCTTTGACGAAAAAGCCGCGCCGTCCGAGTTGGTGGATAAATACAAGCTGCGCGTCGTGGGCGATGCGGACGCCATCGCCAGCGCCGTTGAAAAAGCGCTGGCGGTCAACCCGAAATCCGTGGCGGATTACCAAAGCGGCAAAACGAAGGCGTTCGGCTATCTGATGGGCCAGTGCATGCGCCTGCTGGGCGGCAAGGCCGACCCTGCCGTTCTGCGCGCCGAACTGAGCGAGCGCCTAAAACAGGCGAACGGCTGAAAACAGGGCATACGCAAATTCCCGATGAAGGAGAAAAGAAAAAGATGACGTTGGTAGACGGCAAAACGGAACAGCCGGTCTCTCTCGAAGAACTCAGGCAGGCCGGAAAGAACGCGCGGGTCAAAGGCTTCGTGCACAGCATCCGCGACATGGGCGAATTTTCGTTCCTCATCCTGCGCACCGGCGCTTTCACGCTTCAATGCGTATACAATCCGACTTATTCTCACACCCCGCTCGAAGGTCTGCGTGAAGGCAGCTGCATCGAGCTTTGGGGCGAGACCGTGCCGGAAAAACGCGCGGTGAACGGTTTTGAACTCCACATCGACGGTTTTTCCGTCATTTCGGCGCCGGTGGAAGAATATCCGTTCGCCGTCAATAAAAAATATCTGAACCTCAACATCGACACCAACCTCGATTACCGCCCGCTCACGCTTCGCAACCCGCGTCAGCGCGCCATCTTCAAGGTGCAGGAAGCCACCGTGGACGGCTTTGCCGATTTCATGCGCAAGAACGGCTTCACCCAGATCCACACGCCGAAGATCGTAAAGGCCGGCGCGGAGGGCGGTGCCAATATCTTCAAGCTCGATTATTTCGACACCAAGGCCTATCTCAGCCAGAGCCCGCAGTTCTACAAGCAGATGATGGTCGGCGTTTTCGACCGCGTCTATGAAGTCGGCGGCGTGTACCGTGCGGAAAACCATCACACGTCCCGCCACCTCAACGAATATATCGGTCTCGATTTCGAGATGGGGTTCATCAGCGGCATGGAAGACGTGATGTCGATGGAGACCGCCATGCTGAAACACCTTTTTGCTTATGTGGAAGAGCACTGCGCCGGCGAGCTCGCCATGTGGAAAGCCAAAGTACCCAAGATCGACAAGATCCCGGCCGTCACTTTTTTGCAGGCACGCGAGATCGTGCAGAAGATGGGCCGCAAGCCCGGCAAATGGGATCTTGAACCGGAAGACGAAGTGGCGCTCTGCGATTACGCCGCCAAAGAATGGGGCAGCGAGCTCGTCTTTATCACGCATTTTCCATCCGCAAAGCGGCCTTTCTATGTGATGGACGATGCGGAAGACGATCGTTTCGCGCTGAGCTTCGACCTTCTCTTCCGCGGGCTCGAAATCACCACCGGCGGCCAGCGCATCCACCGCTACGACGAGCAGGTCGCCAAGCTGAAAGCGCGGAACATGGACCCGGCTGAGTTTGAGTCGTATCTGATGATCCACAAATACGGGATGCCGCCGCACGGCGGCCTCGGCATCGGCCTCGAGCGCCTCGTGATGAAAACGATGGGCCTTAAAAATGTACGCGAAGCCTCGCTTTTTCCGCGCGATACGGGCCGGCTCGTCCCCTGAAAAAGGCGGGATGGGACGGTATGCCTTTCCTGTGTTTTTTCTCCCGCGCTTTGTGGAGAAACCCTTGCAATAGCCTTATCTGTGTGTTACACTTTGAATAACATGGATACGGGACGAGGGCGTTTCGCGGCGTTTTGCCGCGCACGCTTTTCTTTTTTTTCCGTATGTTCTAACGATCAAGGAG
>CAUULH010000064.1:0-7215 GCA_963545875.1 uncultured Ethanoligenens sp. | reverse complement strand
ATGTCGGCCGGTCGTTCGCGTCCAGCGCCACAAAAGTAAAATAGGCGACGTTGGTCAGATGCGAGCGGTGCGTTTTGAAATCTTCCGTGCCGACCGTGATGCGGGCTTTCATTGAGGTATGGCCTACCCAAACGAGTTTGGAGGTCACGGTGACGACCTCGCCCACATGGATGGGATAGCGGAACTCGATCTTGTCTACGGTCACGGTGGCCACCTCGTAGCCGGAATGACGGCGGCAGGTGAGCGCGCCGGCGATGTCCATGTAATGCATCAGCTGCCCGCCTTGAAGATTGCCCAGCAGATTGGCCTGCGCGGGCAGGATCAGCTCCGTCATCACGGAAACCGATTCTCCGGGCGTGCGGCCAGACGGCGCGGATGGAGAAGAAACACCATTTTCCATTGAGAGACCCTTCTTTCGGAGAAAAGCGCTGATTGGGTAAAAAAAGCTTGTCCACAGCATACCATATTCTCATAGGCCGCGCAAGACGCGTTCCTAATTCGGGGGAAAAGTGGTATAATGGAAAATTGAATCGGATCTGCAGTGTGCATTTTGAGAACGGTCATCCTGCAAAACGCTCTGCTCTTACATTTGGGAGGCATTCTTTTGAAAAAAGGCATCTTCTGGATCTTGGTCTCGGCGGCTCTGTTCAGCTCCGCGGAGATCGCGCTCAAACTCGTCAATCACCTGTTCAATCCGCTGCAGATCAATTTTCTCCGCTTTTTCATCGGTTCGCTCGTGCTGCTGCCGTTTGCCTTCAAGGCGCTGAAAGACCGTCACCTCCGTTTAAAAGGCGGCGACTTTGCTTTTTTTGCGCTGGCCGGCTTCGTCTGTGTCGTCGTCAGCATGGTTTTCTATCAGATGTCCATCGAGTATCTTCAGGCTTCCGTGGTGGCCGTGCTTTTCTGCTGCAACCCGGTTTTCGTCGTGCTCTTCGCCATGCTGCTCCTGCATGAAAAGATCTACCGCCATACCGTGATCTCGCTTATGATCAGCATCGCCGGTATGGCCGTCATCATCGATCCTTTCCATGTGGCCGGCAATGCGCTCGGCTTTACGCTCCTCATTCTGTCCACGGTCACGTTCGGGCTTTACAGTGTCATCTGCCGCCGCCGCTCGGAGCGTTACGGCGGCGTGGCACTCACGGGTATGAGCCTTTTCTGCGGCAGTATGGAGATGCTTCCGCTTCTTCTGCTCACCAGGGCCGCGCCCGTCGCGCACTTTTTTACGAAAGCCGGCCTTCGCACGTTTGCGGATGTCCCAATCTTCGAGGGCATCACGCTCCGCACCCTGCCGAGCCTTTTGCTCATCGGCGCGCTCATCACGGGCGTGGGTTATCTCGGCTATTTCCTCGCGATGGAAAAAACGTCTACGGTGACCGCTTCGCTGGTGTTTTTCATCAAGCCGGCGCTGGCGCCCGTGCTCGCCATGATCGTGATCGCGGAGCCCATCACGCCGGCCATGCTGGCGGGCATCCTGCTCATCGTGGCCGGGTCGGCCGTTTCCTTCATCCCGGATTTCCGCCTCCAGCGCCAAAAGGAAAAGGAAGCCGGAGCAAAGGCCGTCCATCTTTCCGTGATCGAAAATCTGAGCGAGCCCATGGAAGAAGAGAACGAAGAAAGCTGTTCTTCCTCCCGCAGCTGAGTTTTTGCCGTCCTGTTCGCAGAAAGGCCGCCCGCGGGCGGCTTTTTTATTTTGGGCAAAAAAAAGTCCCGGCCTGGAGCCGGGAAAAAGAAAATAGAAAAGATACAGAAAGAGACGAGAAAGAAATTCATGAAAAAGCATGTTTTTATTATAGGGAGGGGATGTGAACACCTTGTGAATTTGAAATGAAAAAGCCTTGAAATTTTGACCTGTCCGCCTTTCTTTGCAGCGGGGGAAAGACAGGTAGTTATTTTGCTTCCACTGTGGTATTATAATAGCAGTGTTTATCCAAAAAAGCCGGGATACGGGGGAGTTTTTCCGGCAAAAGAAACGAGCGGAGGTGTCTGCTTACGGAATCCTTTGACCGCATACCCTTAAAAGAGGGCATCTTTTTTACGTCGGTTCATGAAGAAAAATTTAAATATGGCCATATCGCCGTAGATTTCATCGTGCCGCTGCGTGCGGAAACGGCGTCTTCTTTTGCGCTTCTGCCGCTGGTGCTTCGGCGCGGCTGCCGAGCCTATCCGGATATGACGGCGCTGAACGCGCGCCTTGCGGAACTTTACGGCGCGCAGCTCGATTGGGATCTTTCCAAACGCGGCGAGATGCAGATCATCACGCTTTATTTGGAGATCTTGGGGGATCGATTCGCGCTGGAGGGAGAAAAGCTGCTCATGTCGGGCGCGTCGCTTTTATGCGGCGTCCTGTTCGACCCGGCGTTTGAGAACGGCGTTTTCCGCACGGCGGATGTGGAGATCGAAAAACGCAATCTGGCCGACCTTATCCGCTCGCAGCTGAACGATAAGCGCGCCTATGCCGGCCACCGTCTCCGTGAGGAAATGTGCAAAGACGAGGCGTACGGTGTCAGCGAATACGGCAGTATCGAGCGCATCGGCGGGATCACGCCGGAGAGCCTGACGCAGGCTTGGCGCACGCTGCTCACCAAAGCCCGCGCGGAGATCTTTTTCGTGGGCGACGGAGACGCGCGGAGCGTCTGCGCGCCTTTCCGCGACGCCTTTTTGCGCCTGCTCAGGGGCGCGCCGCTTTCCTGTGAAACGGATGTCGTGCGCGAGCCGAAGGGCCCGGTGCGCAAAACGGTGGAGCGCCTGCCGGTCACGCAGGCCAAGCTGGGCCTCGGCTTCCGTGCGGGCGTTGCCCTGCCGGATGCGGATACCGACGCGATGCAGCTCGCCTGCACGATCTGGGGCGGCTCGCCGCAGGCCCTGCTTTTCCTCACTGTGCGCGAGAAAATGAGCCTCTGCTATTACTGCTATTCGCGTTACGAGCGTTATAAAGGTCTCATCTGCGTCGAATCCGGCGTGGAGGAGAAAAACGCCGAAAAAGCACAGGAAGAGATCTTGAAACAGCTCGAGCTCTTAAAAGCGGGACAGTTTTCCGGCGACGCCCTGCATTTTGCGGTGCTGAGCCTCCAGAATGCCTACCTTGAGCTCGGCGATTCGCTTTCGGATATCGCCGTCTGGTATCTTGGACAGGCGCTTTCCGGCCGTGTCATCCGCACGCCCGCCGAGGCCGCGGCGGCCATCGGCCGCGTAAAGCGGGAAGACGTGCTGCGCGCCGCTTCGGGCATTGCGCTCGATACGGTCTACCTGCTCGCGGGCGAAAAGGAGGCGGAATGAGCATGGAGTTTTCACCCATCGTGAACGAGCGGTTAGGGGAGACGATCCTCTACGCAAAGCACCGCACGGGGCTCGATATCTATATCGCGCCCAAAAAGGACTATGCCTCCCAGTATGCCATTTTCGGCACGCGGTACGGTTCCATCGACAACCATTTTTTGAGTAAAGACGGGGAAGTAGCGGTGCCCGAAGGCATCGCGCATTTTCTTGAGCACAAGCTCTTTGAGAGCGAAGACGGCGACGCGTTCAGCCGCTACGCGAAAACGGGCGCGAGCGCCAACGCCTATACGTCGTTCGACCGCACCTGCTATCTGTTTTCCTCTACGGCGCATTTCCGCGAGTCGCTCGAGATCCTGCTCGATTTTGTCCAGCATCCGTATTTTACGGAGCAGACGGTGCAGAAGGAGCAGGGCATCATCGGGCAGGAGATCCGGATGTACGAGGATGATCCTTCCTGGCGCGTGATGTTCAATCTTTTGGGCGCTTTGTATCACAAGCATCCGGTCAAGATCGACATCGCGGGCACGCAGGAATCCATCTCGCATATCACGGCGGATCTGCTCTACCGGTGTTATCACGCTTTTTACGACTTGCACAACATGGTTCTCTGCGTGGCTGGAGACGTAGACCCGCAGGTGGTGGCCGAGCAGGCGGACAAACAGCTTATCGGCGCGCCGGATACCACGGCGAAAAGCCTTTTTGAAGCGGAACCGGACACCGTGGTGACCCATCGCACGGAGCAGAAGCTTTCCGTTTCCGCGCCGCTTTTCGATATCGGCTTCAAAGATACGCCTGTTTCCGGCAAAAAGGCGGCGGAAAAAGAAGCCGCCATGTCCATTTTGCTCGATATCCTCTGCGGCACCTCCTCGCCGCTGTATCGCAGATTGTATGACGCCGGGCTCATCAACGCCGATTTCGGCACGGAATATTTCGACGGGCGGAGCTTTGCCGCCGCGATGGTGAGCGGCGAGTCGCGCGAGCCGGACAAGGTCGCCGACGCGCTCTATGCCGAGATCGACCGCGTAAAGCGCGTCGGCCCCGACCCGGCCGCGTTTTCCCGCGCGAAAAAAGCTTTTTACGGCAAATTGGCAGGCTATTATGACCGTGTGGACGGCGTGGCCAACGCAATCGCCGGCCTGCATTTTCTGGGCGAGGGCCCGTTCGACCTCGTTGACGCGGCCGCGCGCGTGACGCCCGAACAGGTGCAGGCGTGCCTTTCCGACTGCTTCGCGCCGGAACACGCCGCCCTTTCCGTTATTCTTCCGGCCTGAAGGTCTAGGCGGTGGTCTTTCCGCCGCGGTACATCAAAAGCGAAGTTTTTTCATCCGTGAAAGAGTGTGAGAGACGGCTTTCACACCCGACTTTTTTCCTGAACAGGAGAGCTGTAAAGCGTATGAATGAATCTACACCCGTTTCGTTCCCCGGATTGGGATTTTCCCTGCCTGTCCATAGTACGGCTTTCACCATCGGCAACCTAGAGATCAAATGGTACGGCATCCTGATCGCCGCCGGCCTGCTGCTCGCCATGTGGTACGCGTTTCACCGGTGCAGGGATTTCCATGTTTCGGAAGACCATTTTGTCGACATCGTCATCGCGTCGCTAATCTGCGGCATCGTGGGCGCGAGACTTTATTATGTGCTGTTTTATACGACTTCGGGCGGCTACAATCCGTATTTTGAAGACCCGGTCTCCATCTTCTTGATCCGCGACGGCGGGCTCGGCATCTACGGCGGCATCATCGGGGCGCTGCTGGCCGCGTTCATCATGTGCCGGATCAAAAAGATCAGCGTCGGCGCGGTGTTCGATCTCGCCGGCCTCGGCTTTCCCATTGGGCAGGCCATCGGCCGCTGGGGCAATTTCTTCAACCGCGAGGCCTACGGCGCCGCGACGAATGCTTTCTGGCGTATGACCGGCGTCAACGCGAACGATGTGAACACGGGCTATCAGCCGTGCTTCTTCTTTGAATCCGTCTGGTGCCTTCTCGGGTTCATCCTGCTTCATTTTTATTCGAAAAAACACCGCCATTTCAACGGCGAGATCTTCCTTCTGTATGTGATGTGGTACGGTTTCGGCCGCTTCTTCATCGAGGGCCTGCGCACCGACAGCCTGATGCTCGGCAATTTCCGGGTGTCTCAACTCGTGGCGGCGGGCAGCTTCTTCATAGCGCTCATCCTCATGCTCTATAAGTTCCACAGGATCAAAGACGCGCGCCTCAACGGAAAATCGTATACGCCGCTGTTCGCCGACGCGGAAGCGGCGCTGAAGAGCTCGGAAGAAGAAATGGAAGCGCCAAAGACCGGCAAAGACACGCAGAAAGAATCTGTCCCGGCGGAAAAAGAACCCGCTCGGCAGGAAGAAAAATCGGAAACAAATTTGGGAACCGGAGAGAAAAAATAATGCAGGCAAAATTACTGGATGGAAAAAACGTAGCGGCCAAGGTGCGCGCCCGCGCCGCCGCGGAACTGGAACAGCTGAAAGCGAAGGGCATCGTGCCGACGCTTTCCGTCGTACTGGTGGGCGACGACCCGGCTTCTCAGGTCTATGTGCGCAACAAGGAAAAAGACTGCGCGCAGGTGGGCATCCGCTCCGTGCCGCGCCGCCTGCCGGCGGATACGACGCAGGAAACCCTGCTCGATACCGTCCGCGAGCTCAACGCCGACACGTCGGTGCACGGCATTTTGGTGCAGCTCCCGCTGCCGAAACAGATCGATGAACGCGCCGTTATCGAGGCCATCGATCCGGCCAAGGACGTGGACGCGTTCCATCCGTCCAATGTCGGGCGCATCCTGCTCGGCGAAGCGCATTTTCTGCCCTGCACGCCTTCCGGCGTGATGGAGCTGCTCGCCGACGCGGGCATTTCTCCGGCGGGCAAACGCTGTGTGGTCGTCGGCCGCAGCAACATCGTGGGCAAGCCGATGGCCCTGCTCCTCTTGCAGGCCAACGGCACCGTCACGATCGCGCATTCTAAGACGAAAGATCTGCCCGCCGTCACCCGCGAGGCGGATATCCTCGTCTGCGCCGTGGGCCGGCCGCGTTTCATCACGGCCGATATGGTCAAAGACGGCGCCGTAGTCGTCGATGTGGGCATGAACCGCCTGCCTACCGGCAAGCTGGCCGGCGACGTCGATTTCGACGCCGTGGCGGAAAAAGCCTCGTACATCACGCCGGTACCGGGCGGCGTGGGCCCCATGACGCGCGCCATGCTTCTCCTCAACACCTTGAAAGCCGCCGAGCAAAGCGCGCGGTAAATTTGGGGGATTGACAGCGCTCCCGCGGCGCGGTATACTGTAAAGTACCGCATGCTGCGGGTCTTAAAAAGGAAATCGTCCTGCCCGATGCAGCGAGTCTGAAATAACAGGAGTCGGAAAAACATGTATGCAGTGATTGAAACCGGCGGCAAACAATATAAAGTCGCCGAGGGAGATACCGTTTTCGTCGAGAAATTAGCGCTCGACGAAGGCGCGGAGGTCACGTTCGATAAAGTGGCCGCGCTTGGCAAAGATGACGGTCTCGTCATCGGCGCGCCGTATGTGAAGGGCGCGAAAGTTTCCGCCAAAGTCGTCAAGAACGGCAAAGCGGGAAAGATCATGGTCTTCAAATTTAAAGCGAAGAAAAATTACCGCCGCCGTCAGGGCCATCGTCAGCCTTACACGAAGGTGGAAATCCAGAAGATCGAAGCATAAAGACCGGCAAACAGGAGGTAAACAACAATGGCACATAAAAAGGGCGTTGGCTCGACTAAAAACGGACGCGATTCCGAATCGAAGCGTCTTGGCGTCAAACGCGGAGACGGCCAGGCCGTTCTCGCGGGCAACATCATCGTCAAACAGCGCGGCACGCACATCCATCCGGGTGTGAACGTGGGCCGCGGCAATGATGACACGCTGTTTGCCCTGATCGAGGGCCGCGTCAGATTCGAGCGCGTGGGCCGCGAC
>CAUULH010000063.1:0-7220 GCA_963545875.1 uncultured Ethanoligenens sp. | reverse complement strand
GTGGAGCACCCGGCATCCTTTTTCCGTGCACATCCCACTCCCGGGTGTGGGATTGTGCTGATCGGTGAATATCAACATAATATCGATGCGAAAGGGCGCGTGTTCATGCCGGCCCGCCTCAGGGAAGATCTGGGAGAACATTTTATTCTTTCCAAGGGGCTGGACGGGTGTCTTTTTGTCTATTCGGCGGAAGAATGGGCCGCGCTGGAAGCCCGCATCCGGGCGCTGCCGCTTTCTAAGGCGCGCCATCTCCAGCGGTTCTTTTTTGCCGGCGCGTGCGATGTGGCGGCGGACAAGCAGGGCCGCATCGTGCTCCCGGCCAATCTGCGCGCTTATGCGGGGCTTGAAAAGGACGCCACCATCATCGGCGCGTCCACCCGCGCGGAGATCTGGGACCGGGCGCGCTGGGAGGCCGCTCAGAAGGCCGTGACGCCGGAAACGCTCGAATCGGCGATGGAAGAGTTGGGGTTCTGAGATGGAAAAATTTGTGCATCAGAGCGTCCTGCTCCGTGAAAGCGTGGATGCGCTCGCCGTTCGGCCGGACGGCATCTATGTCGACGGCACGGCGGGCGGCGGCGGCCATTCCGCCGCCATTGCCGCAAAGCTCACGACCGGCCGCCTGATTGCGCTGGATACCGACCCGGACGCCGTTCGCGCCGCCACGGAGCGTCTGGCCCCTTTTGGCGGCAGGGCCAAAGTGGCAGGAGCGAATTTCCGCGACATGAAAAGCGTGCTTTCGGGCATGGGCATCTCGCAGGCGGATGGCATCCTGCTTGATCTCGGTGTTTCTTCCTACCAGTTCGATACGGCTGGAAGAGGCTTTTCTTATCGGCTGGACGCGCCGCTCGATATGCGGATGTCGCAGAAAGGCCCCGGCGCAAAAGAGCTTTTGGCTGCCGCCTCTTACGGCGAGCTGGTGCGTATCTTGAAAGAATACGGCGAGGAGCGGTTCGCCGCGCGAATCGCCGCGGCTGTCTGCCGCCGCCGGGAGCAAAAGCCGATCGAAACCACGGGGGAGCTCGCCGACTTGGTATGCGAGGCTTACCCGGCGCCGGCCAGGCGTTCCGGTCATCCCGCCCGCAAGACGTTCCAGGCGCTGCGCATCGCCGTGAACGGGGAGCTGGAATCCTTGAATCTGCTTTTAGACGATGCGCTTTCTCTTTTGAAACCGGGCGGGCGGCTCTGCATCATCACGTTCCAGTCGCTGGAAGACCGCATGGTCAAGCATCGTTTCCAGAGCTGGGAGCAGGGCTGTATCTGCCCGCCGGATTTTCCGGTGTGTGTCTGCGGGCACAAGCCGCGTGCCCGCGTCGTCTTCAGGCACGGTGTGCTTCCGGGCAGCGAGGAGCTTGCGGCCAATCCCCGCAGCCGGAGCGCGCGCCTGCGTGTGGCGGAAAAACGGGTGCCGCAGGATGGGGATGCCGGCGCCGAAAAAGAAAAAACATAAAGATGCGAAAAAGCCTGCGATAGAACGCCGGCGGTTAGAAAGAAAGGGATCGGGAGATGCGCAACGATACGAACGCGGCGTATGATTTCTCCTTGTTTGAGCCGCATACGGAGGAAGATCAGCCTTCGGAAGAAGAAAGTCCCCGGCACAACGCCCGCGCCCAAAGGGGAGGCCGCACAATCCGTCCGGCGCAGGCGCTGCGTTGGACGGCGGGCGCGCTGATCATGGTCATCGCGCTGGGGGCCATCATGGCCTGCAATGTGCAGAACACCAAGCTGACCGACGAGGTGGCTTCGATGAAGACAAAGCTGTCTGCCGCGCAGGCGGACGAAGTTCGTCTGGACATGCAGCTCCAGAGCCGTGCTTCGCTCGATAACGTGCAGAGCTACGCCGTCAACAAGCTGGGCATGCAAAAGACCACCACCTATCAGATCCAATATATCCATCTCAACAACAAGGACAAAGTGGTGCTCCAAAGTGCCAAAGAAGGGGCCTTTGCCCGCATCTATGATTGGATTGTGGAATACTTGTGAGGCCTCAAAAATACAGTGGGAAGGAGGTGAAACGCGTTTATGCGCCCCTCGGAAGGGTGAGGCTTTGTGGCAAAAGGCCCGAGTTTTTCCATGAAGAAGAGGATGCTCATCATTCTGGCCGGCGTGTTTGCCGTCGGATTCGGTGTGCTGATCTTCCGCTTGTTCAAGCTCCAGGTCTTAGACGGCGCTTTTTATTCTCAGAAAGCCGCCAAACAGCAGCTCGCCACGGTGCGCATCTCGGCTAACCGCGGCACCATCTACGACCGAAACTTCAAGGCGCTCGCGCAGAGCGCGACGACGTGGGATGTGACCGTTTCCCCCTCCTATATCAAGACGGACGCGGAGCGGAACAAAACGGCGGACGCTTTGGCAAAGATCCTGTCCGTAGACCGCAAGACGCTGTACAGTAAGATCAACCAGCGGGTCAGTTATGTGGTAGTGGCCAAGCGCATCGAGAAGGATACCGAGGAGCTCGTAGCCAATTACGTCAAAGAGAACAACATCGGCTATATCGGCCTGGTGGAAGACAGCAAGCGCTACTATCCGTACGGCAACTTCGCCGGGCAGCTCCTCGGTTTCACCGGCACGGATAATCAGGGTCTCTCCGGCATAGAGGCGGAGTACAACAGTGTTCTTTCCGGCACGTCCGGCAAGCTCGTCACCGCCAAGAATGCCCACGGCACCGATATGCCGTACAACTATTCCGAGTATGTTGCACCAAAAGACGGCGAGAACGTCGTGCTCACCATCGACGAGGTCGTCCAGCACGCGCTGGAGAACAACCTCAAGCAGGCCGTGGCAGACAACAACGTCACCAACCGCGTGGCCGGGATCGTGATGAACGTCAATACGGGCGAGATCGTCGCCATGGCCACGGAACCGGGCTATGACCCGAATGATCCCTACACGGTTTCCGATCCCACGCTGCTCAAATCTCTTTCCGGCCTTTCCGGCGACGCGCTCAAAAAAGCGACGGCCACGGCCCGCCAGACGCAGTGGAAGAACAAAGCCATCACCGAGCCGTATGAGCCGGGTTCGGTCTTCAAGACCATCACGGCCGCCGCCGCGCTGGATGCCGGCGTGGTGAAAGAGGACGACACGTTCAGCGATCCCGGTTCCATCAATGTGGCGGGCACCACGTTCCACGACTGGAAAGCGGGCGGAAGCGGGCGGGTCACGTTCCTGCAGGGGTTCGAGCAGTCCATCAACGTGGTGTTCATCCAGGTGGGGCAGCGCCTCGGCATCCAGAATTTCTGCAAATATCTCACCAATTTCGGTCTCACCGCCAAAACGGGCATCGATCTGCCGGGCGAGGCGTTGAGCATCACGCTACCGGAAAAACGATACGGCCCTGTGGAGCTGGCTTCTTCCGCGTTCGGCCAGAGCAACAAATTCACGCCCATCGAGCTCATCACGGCGATCGCGGCGGCGGCCAACGGCGGCAAGCTGGTCCAGCCCCATGTGGTGAAAGAGATCACCGACGCGAACGGCAAAGTCGTCAAAACGTTCGGCACCACGGTAAAAAAGCAGGTCATCTCAGCCGCCACATCCAAGGAAATGGACCGTATCCTTCAGCTCGAAGTCACGGAGGGCAGCGGCAAGAACGCCTATGTGGCCGGGTACCGCATCGGCGGCAAGACGGGTACCGCTCAAAAGCTGGACAGCAGTGATTCCACCGCGCGCATCGCCTCGTTCTGCGGCGTGGCGCCGTGCGACGATCCGCAGTATGCGGTGCTTTTCCTCATCGATGAGCCGCACAATCCCACCACGCATTACGGCGGCCGCATCGCCGCGCCGGTGGTGGGCCAGATCTATTCCGAAATCCTGCCGTATCTCGGCGTGAAGCCTGTTTATACGGCGGAGGAAAAGGCTAAAGCCGCCGTGACCGTGCCGGATCTTTTGGGCAAAAAAGTAACGGCGGCCACGCAGACACTTTCTGCCGCGGGGCTGAAAGTGCAGGTCTCCGGCACCGGTGACACGGTCACTTCCCAGACGCCGGCCGCCGGGGAGACGGTCCCGAAAAACGGCTGCGTCGTGCTGTATACAGGCGGATCGGAACCCGCAGATACCGCCGTGATGCCCGATCTGATGGGCAAAACGCCGGAGGAAGTCAATACGCTGATGACGAACGCGCATCTGAATACGGAATATATCGGCATTGCGTCGGATGAAACCGGGGATACTGTTTATGAGCAGGGCCAGCCTGCCGGAACGAAGCTGGCTCCGGGCACTGTGGTAGCGGTCAAGTTCCGGGACGATCAAGTGGCGGACGACGACGATTCCTGAGAGGATGCCGTCCCGCCCGTATGGAGGTGCAGAATGAAGCTCCAGGACCTTTTAAAAGATATTCCCTATGAGGTGGCTCGCGGTCCGCTCCCGGCAGAGGTGGACGATATCACGTCGGATTCGCGCAAAGCGGGCCCGGGCGTGGTCTTCGCCTGCCTGCCCGGCGCGCATGTGGACGGCCATGATTTCGCTTCCGCCGCGGCAAAAGCCGGCTGCCCGGCTGTTCTCGCGCTCCGGGATACGGGCGCGCCCGTGCCGCATATACTTGTAAAGGACACGCATCGGGCTTATGCGCTCTGCTGTGCCAACGAATACGGCCGTCCGGCGGAACGCCTCCGTTTGGTGGGCGTGACGGGCACGAACGGCAAGACGACGACCACCACGCTCTTAAAAGAGATCCTCGAGTTCTGCGGCCACAAAGCCGGCCTCATCGGCACCATCGTCAACATGGCGGGCGCCAAGAAGCTGCCCGCGCATCTCACGACGCCGGAGCCGCATGAATTCCAGTCGCTTTTGCGCACCATCGCGGACGAGGGCTGCGAATACGCCGTTATGGAAGTCTCCTCTCAGGCGCTGGCGCTTGAGCGTGTTGCGGGCTGGCATTTCGAGGCGGCCGTTTTTACGAATCTTACGCAGGACCATCTCGATTTCCACAAAACGATGGAAAATTATCTCCATGCCAAAGAAAAACTCTTTGCCATGTGCGATCTCGGTGTCATCAATGCGGACGACGACTATGCCGAAGCGTTTCTCCGCACGGCGAAATGCAGGACGCTCACCTATTCGGCGCGCGATATGAAGGCGGATTTCACCGCGAGGAACATCAAGATGAGGTCCGACGGCGTGGAGTTCGAGATCGTGGGCAATTCGCTCATCGGGCGCGTATCCGCGCCCATTCCGGGCAATTTTTCCGTGTATAACATGCTGGCCGCCGCCTCCTGCGCGCTGGCGCTCGGCATGCCGTTCCAAAAGACGCTCGACGCGCTCAAACAGGTGAAAGGCGTGAAAGGACGCATCGAAGTGGTGCCCACGGGGCGCGATTTTACCGTCATCATCGACTATGCCCACACGCCGGACGCGCTGGAAAAGATCCTTGAGAGCATCCGCGGGTTTGCCAAAGGCCGCATCGTGGCGCTGTTCGGCTGCGGCGGCGACCGAGATAAGACCAAGCGGCCCAAAATGGGAAAAGTGGCCGCCGAAAACGCCGATTTCTGCGTGGTGACATCGGATAATCCGCGCACCGAGGACCCGGAGACCATCATCGCCGATATCCTGCCGGGCGTGAAAGAGACCCAAACGCCGTATATCGTCGTGCCGCACCGGGAAGAAGCCATCGCCTACGCGCTGGCGCACGCGGAAAAGGACGATGTGATCCTCCTTGCCGGAAAAGGACATGAGGATTATCAGATCATCGGACATAAAAAGCGCCATCTCGATGAGCGCGAGGTCGTAGCGGACGTCCTGCGCCGCCTGCCGCCCCGCGAGGAGGAATAAATGGAACCGATCACGCTGGATTTTATCGTGGAAGCCACCGGCGGCACGCTGACGCGCGCCTGCTTCAACGCCAAATGCGACAACGTTTCGTCGGATACGCGCACGATCCATACGGGCAGCCTGTTCATTGCGCTGCGGGGCGAGCGTTTCGACGGCAACGATTATCTCAAGACCGCGTTTGAAAAAGGCGCTGTGGCGGCGCTGGCCGAGCGCCCGTGCCCGGGCTGGCCGGTCGTGCTGGTAAAAGACGCGCATAAAGCCATGCGCGCCCTTGCCGGCGCCTACCGCCGGCGGTTTTCCATTCCCGTGATCGGCGTGACCGGAAGCGTGGGCAAGACCTCGACCAAAGAGATGATCGCGGCGGGGCTCTCGCCGTCTTTCCGCGTGCTGAAAAACGAAGGCAATCACAACAACCTCGTGGGGATGCCCATGACGGTCTTTGGGCTTTCTTCTTCTCACGAGGCCGCCGTTTTCGAGATGGGCATGAGCGCTTTCGGCGAGATCGCGGCGCTTTCACGGGTCGCCGCCCCGGATATCGGCGTCATCACGAATATCGGCATCTCGCATATCGGGATGCTCGGCTCACAGGAAAATATCCTCAAAGCGAAGATGGAGATCGTCGAAGGCATGAGACCCGGCGGAACGCTCATCCTCAACGGGGACGACCCCTTCCTGTCCACGGTCAAGACCGATAAAGCCGAGATCGTCCGTTATGGCATCGGGAACGCCGGCTGCCGCTACACGGCCGAACAGATCGAGGGCAGCACGGAATCCACGACGTTTCTGCTGTGCCATTCGTCCGGCCGGATACGCGTGACGCTTCCCGTTGCCGGGCGGCATAATGTCTATAACGCGCTGGCCGCGTTTGCCTGCGGCCGTGCGCTCGGCATGGCGCCGGAAGTCATCGCGGAAGGCTTCAAGAGCTATGTCCCGTCCGGCTACCGGCAGAAGATCGAAAAACTGCCGCGGGGCGTCACCTTTGTGGAAGACTGCTACAACGCCAGCCCGGATTCGATGCGCTCGGCATTCGACGTGCTCCGCGTCGTGCAGCCGGAAGGCAGGCGGATCGCCGTGCTGGCGGATATGCTCGAGCTCGGCCGGGCCGCGCCCGAAGCCCATCGGGAAGTGGGCCGCGCCGCCGCGCAGAGCGGCGTCGGTCTGCTGCTCTGTTTCGGCGAAAACGCGAAAGACTATGAAGAAGGCTATCGTGCCGCCGGCGGCGCGGAGAGCGCCTGCTTTGCCGACAAATCCGCGCTGGCGGATGCGCTCTGCGAGGCGCTGCGGGGAAAAGACGCCGTGCTGTTCAAAGGCAGCCGCGGCATGCGGCTTGAAGAGATCATCGAAAAAGCAAAGGAAAGGTGGACGTCGAAATGACCGATACAGTCTCGCTGATGGCCGGAGTACTGGCGTTTGTCCTTTCCGGCATACTGGGGATCTGGCTCATCCCGTTCCTCAAGCAT
>CAUULH010000062.1:0-7296 GCA_963545875.1 uncultured Ethanoligenens sp. | reverse complement strand
GAGTGCGTTTCCCGAGCGCCGCCCAAAAACTGATGACGATACCTGCCATGAACAGGATGCCGCTCACAAAAGGACTGCCAATCTGTGTATGGATGATCTCCAGCAGCAGGACCGCCGCGATCGTAATGGAGACACCCCAAAGCACGGTCCAGCTCCCGCAGAAAAAATAAAAGATCTGCCAGAGGATGCGCGGCAGGAGCGGGTCTTTCCGATGGTCGATCTCACGATGGTTCAGATCGAGCGTGCGGCGCTTGAGCCAGGCGATCAGGCCGAGGCAGACGAGAAGATAGAATCCGATGAGCACAAACAGAAACAAGTCCGAGAGCGGCCAGGTAACGCCGAGCCCCTCGCCTGCCCAGAATGTTCCAAAGGTGGTGAGCATGATGCCGACGATAAATTTGAACGTATTTTCCGGGATCATGGTCAGCGGTTTCCGAACGGCAAAGCCCAATGCGGAAACGGTCACCAGCGCGAAAAATGCCGCCAGCGTAGTCGTGGCAATGCCGGAAGCGCGGCTGCCGCCCACGTTTGAACCGAACGTGATGACGATGACGGCGACCTCCAGACCTTCCAACAGCACACTTTTCATCGAGGTGAGAAAGCCAAAACGTTCCACCATCTTTTGATCTTCAGTCCCTATCGCGGCGATCTGCTCACGATTGCGTTCATAAATTGCCGACTCGTCGTGTATCGCTTTCAGGCCGGTATAGCGGAGCAGGGCTTTGTCCAGCCATTGGATGCCGAACAGCACCAGAATGACCCCGACCACGATGCGCAGAATGTCAAGAGGCACCAGAAACGCGACCGCGCTCCCGAATATGGCCACCAGGACCGCCAGAATCCCAAAACCCGCCGCCGCGCCTTTCAGGCTGCTTTTCCAGCTGACAGATGTACCGATAGCCAATACGATGGTGAGTGCTTCCGTAAATTCAACGATGGAAGCAAGATAGGCAGGAAAAAAGATCGACCAAACCATAACAAAATCCCTTCGCTCACTGTTTTCTGAATGCGTCCCGCTGCGGCCAGAAGATCTCAAACCGCAGCTTTTCGACTTCGCGCACCTGTTTGTAGGTGACCCGCATGGTCACCTCATCCGGCACGGCGATCTTATCTTTCAGATCCGGAATGCAGTTGATGTTCTTTGCTCCTTCCAGCTTGCCAAGGTCTTTTCCGATCGCATCCAGCATCTCCTGAAATCTTCCCTTGCAGTCTTTGGAAAAACCAAAGACTGCATTTTTTGACGCATAGGCAAGTGAATCTCCCTCCGCGAGCCATTTCGTCAAAGCCTGCTTTGAAAAACGCCATTCACGTCCGATCTTTCGCGCGGGCAGGTGCTCCTCACGCAGCAGTTTGATCAGTGTTTTTTCACTGACACCCAGAAATTCCATTGCGCCGTTCACATTGAGTATGGAATCATCCATGTTGTGTTGTTCCTCCTATTACACTTGATTTCCCCATTATTATAGCCGGCCCGTTTCTCTTTTGCAAGGATGAAACGGTATATAATAGTCGTTTAACTGATTTTACACAGAAATTACTTACTGTTTACCGGAATATGATGGTTTGCGACCGGCTTTATTCTATAATGGGGACGAACAATTTTGAATGGAGGAAATCCCATGAAGCTCAAGCATATCGCTCTTATGTTCGTCCCCATCTTTCTGGTCGGCAGTCTTGCCACAGGATGCAGTGTCAGCGCCAGCAGCAAAAACACATCGAAAAAGCTGGTGTTTTATTCTTCGCAGGGTTATGATTCGGCCATTGCGAAAGCCTTTCAGAAAAAAACGGGTATCAAAGTCCAGCTGGTCGATGATTCGACCGGAAATCTGCTCGCCAAGATCGAAGCCGAGAAGAACAATCCGCATTGGGACATCATATGGTGCGACGGTGACGTAAACCTGCAGGCTATGGACAACGAAGGCCTTCTGCAAAAAAACTGGACGCCGAACGACATCAGCAATTTGAACGCCTTGGGCAAAACGCTGGTGCCAAGTGACGACGCCTACTTCCCGACGGGCACCACGGCCGCGGCGGCGATCGGTGTGAACACAACGCTGCTTTCAGCCGCCGATTATCCGAAAGATTGGAGCGATCTGCTCAGCTCGACCTTCAAAGACTCTTTGGCCATGAACGATCCGGCATTTTCCGGGCCTACTTATCCCTATATTGCAGGAATGCTTCAAAAAATGGGCCAAAGCACCGGTGAAAAATTCTACACATCTCTGAAATCGAACGGCCTGAAAGTCTTTTCGACGAATGACACCACGCTTCAGGCACTGCTGAAAGGGCAGGTCAAGGCCGTTACGATCCAGGATTGTGCGCTTATCAAAGCGAAAGTCAGCGGAAGCCCCATCGATATCGTTTATCCGAAATCCGGAGTCTCTACCCTTCCGAGTGTGATCGGCATTGATAAAAAAGCGCCCGATTCAGATGCCGCTAAAGAGTTTGTTGAATATATCTACACGACAGAAGCACAAAAAGTGATGCTGAATGTGAAAAATGGCGGGGGAGATTCGTACTTCAATCCGGTCATTACAGGCGTTAAAGCCGATGATGCCCGTCTGCAGGCAGAGCAGAACGGCATTAAATGGAACAAGCTGAACGCCGTCAAAGCAGCAAAGAACATCGATTCCGTCAAAGCGTGGTTCCATGAAAACATTGTCCAATAAGCCGCGTGTCCCCAGCCTTGGCGGAACGGTGTTCATCCTTTGCGGCATCGGGCTGCTGCTGGTACTCATCGCGTACCCTTTGGCCTGTCTGCTGATCCAAATGGTCTTGCCCGATCTTTTCGCTGCAAAAATGAGCCTGACTCCTTCATTGAAACCTCTGATCGCTGTGTTTGGCGATAAGAGCACTTTTCTTGCCGTGCAAAATTCCCTTCTCATCAGTCTCTGCGGGACCTTGCTGGCGCTCGTGATCGGCACGCTGACCGCCTTTACAACGGAATCGTTTCAGGGAAGGCTTAAAAAAGTGGGGGACGGACTTGTTTGGCTGATCTTTTTCCTTCCATCTTATGTAGTCGCACAAGGATGGGTCGTTTGTATGCAGGATGGCGGTCTGCTCTCCCACTTTTTCAATCTGCCGAACGGATGGTCGTCTTTCTTTTTTACCCGCTTCGGTATCGTACTGATTTTCGGTCTCAGTTTTTTCCCTTTCGTACATATCACACTCAAGCAGGGCATCCGGAATCTGAACCGCACGCTTGTAAATGCGGCGCGTGTGGCTGGAGCCAACCGGACACAGGTCATGTTTCGGGTCATCCTGCCGATGTTAACGCCTTCGTGGCTGGCCGGCAGTTCCATCGTTTTTGCAGAATCCTTTGGGGATTTTGGCGTTGCTGCCGCCATTACGCCACTTTCGCATATCCCATTGGTGCCATACCAAATCTATGCGGCTATGGGTCAGCAGCCGGTCAATTATCCGGCCGCGGCAGGGCTGTCTTTTCTGGTGATCGTGATCTCCGCATGCGCGATCGCGCTCCAGTTCGCTTTTACAAGAAAACGCGCTTTTGAAACGGTCTCGGCCGGTCAGCAGCAGCTCTTCCGTCCCAACCGCGCGGCTTCGATATCGTTCTGGGTCATCGTTTCCGCCGCGCTTGGCGCGCCGCTCGGTTCGACGATGATCGTATCGCTCTGGAAAGTGTGGACAAAAGGGCCTGTGATGGGAAATTGGACACTTTCCTACTATGCCAAAGCCCTGGCTCCCGGCGGAGACACCACGAACGCGCTGGGGGTTTCGCTGCAATATGCTCTGATCGCCGCGGGGATCACGATGGTGCTGGGGGTTTTGTTTGCCTTCCAGTTCACGTTCCAACGCTCTCGGCTGAATACGGTCCTGAATTTTGTCACGATGTCGACCATTGCGGTACCCGGTATCGTGATGGGTGCTTCTTTTATCTTCGCATGGAACGCCGTGTGGCTGATTCCAATCAATCTCGTGCTGTATGGCACGCCGATCTGCCTTGCTTTGGCGTATCTCGCCACTTATATTCCCTACGCCATCCGGATCCAGGCGGGCGCTATGCGCCAGATCCCGCCCAATCTTCTGAGCGCCGCGCTCGTTTTTGGGGCGAATCGTTTCGTCATGCTCCGGCGCATCGTTTTTCCCATGGTAGCTGGCACGGCCATCTCCACTTTCTTTATGACGATCACGAAAGTCATCTTTGAACTGCCTGCCGCCAGTTTACTTTATCCTGCCGGTGATCCGCCGTTTTCCGTCGTTGTGGAACACTATTTCACCGACTTCAACTGGCCGCAGGGCTCGGCAAATGCGATCGTAGGCGTATTCTTCGTCATACTGATCGATCTTGTCGGGCAGGCCATGATATTCCTTTTCCGCAACAAATGGCATCCGGATCCGACTGTTGAGCGGCAGCGCGTGCATAGACAGCTGCTGAATGAGGCAAAAGAGGTTTCATCATGAGCATCGTGCTGCACGACGTGTGTAAATCTTATGGAAAAAAACAGGTGCTGGATCACATTGACCTCACGATCGAGAACGGCAAGTGCACCGCGCTGTTAGGGCCTTCCGGCTGTGGCAAAACGACGCTGCTCAACGCGTTGGCGGGGCTTATCGACATCGACAGCGGTTCAATCCGCGCCGATGACCAGGTCTGGGCAAACGGGCGCAAAGGGGTATCCCCTGAGAAACGCCGGATCGGAATGGTCTTTCAGGATTTTGCGCTCTGGCCCCATATGAATGTTTATGACAATGTCGCTTTCAGCTTGAAGCTAAAAAAACTGCCTGCCGAACAGATCCGCAAAGAGGTGGAGCAGGCTCTTATCACCGTACAAATGCAGGGCAGCGGCAGGCAATATCCCCATCAGCTTTCGGGAGGCCAGAAACAGCGCGTGGCAATCGCTCGGGCGCTGGTCGCAAAGCCCACCTTGATCCTGATGGATGAGCCTCTCTCCAGCCTCGATGCGCAGCTGCGTGAAAAAATGCGCTGGGAGATCCTGCGTATCGTCGTGGATACCGGGATCACCATGGTCTATGTGACCCATGACCAGTCGGAGGCCTTGAGCCTTGCCGCCAACATTGTACTGCTGAACGGCGGCCATATCGAGCAGATGGGCCGCCCTTATGAAGTCTATCGCGCGCCCAAGACCTCCTTTTCCGCGCGATTCCTTGGGTGCTCCAATCTGCTGGATGGAATGGTATTGGAAAACAGCGGGAACCTGAGCACAGTCGAGTGCTCCGGTATTCGTCTGCAAGTTGCCTCAAACGAAAAGGCGGGCCAGAAAACAAAGGTCGCCATTCGTCCATCGGATATCCTGCTCAACCGAAAAAGCGCTGAACCAGGCACGGAACTGTCCGCCACCATCGTTCAGCGTTCATATCAGGGATTAAACTGGCATTACATGGCGGCTGTCGAAGGCACGGAAGATGTCATTCTTGAGATCTGGGATGTGCTGGAACAGCAGGTCTCCCAAAAGGTGAGCCTGTGGCTCCCGGCAAATAAATGCCGTTTCGTTCAGGGATGACTGTTGTGCCTATGTTGGATCTTTCTGGCGGGAATATTTCCCGCCATTTTTGTTTTTTATCTATACAAAACGATGATCGATTTGTCGCCCGGCCGAAGTTCTCGCTCAAAAGCCCGGAAATGTCCCGGCTCTTTCACCAGATCGATGGTGCCGCCGTAGTGCGGGAGTTGTGCGGATGCGCCCGCTCCCATCGGCGATGTTGAGCAGCGAATACGACAGCGCCGCCATGCCTTCCGCCGCGCACTTTGAGCGTGTCAAAATAATCAGTTGGGTTTGACCTGAAAGTCTCTCCTAATTCGTCGTATAAAGAGATTTATAAAGGAAATCCCGATCAATCATTCTGCATCGTTCGATTCGATCCGCAGCTTCCAAAAGCCGTGTTTCCGGATTTGTCAGACTGAAACGGATATAATGGCGTCCCTGTTCGCCAAATCCTTCCCCAGGTGCAACTGCCACATGTGCCTCTCTTAGCAAGGCATTGGAAAAGGGAAGCGAATCTATTTTTTCCGGAAGCTTTGCCCAAACATAAAACGTTCCTGCTGGTGACGCTACATCCCACCCCATTAAATGAAAGCGGCGTATCAAAGAATTTCTTCGGCGTTGATAACGGGCAAGCAGATGTTGAACATCATTTTGCGCGTCTAACATTGCCGCTGCCGCGGCGTCCTGGATTGCACCAAATACCGTGCTGTACGCATGTGCATGATAGCGTTTCAAAGCGGAGATAAGAGAAGCATCTCCCACAGCAAATCCAAATCGCCATCCGGCCATATTCCATGTTTTCGAGGCTGTATAGATTTCAACCAATCCGGTTTTATTTTCAGCCATTTGTAAAAGACTGATTGGCTTGCGGCCGTCATACCCAAAGGCGCCATAAGCAAAATCATTGACAACAGGGAAATGGTTTTCCCACGCGAATTCGAGGGTTTTTCGATAAAAATCCTTCGTGGCAAGTGCCCCGGTTGGATTGTTTGGATAATTGAGCATTAAGAGTTTGACATTTGAAAGAATTTCAGAAGATACAGAAGTATAGTCAGGCAAAAAATGATTTTGTTCATAAACGGGAATCTGAAAGACAGAAGCGCCGGCAAAACGGGCTGCGTCTCGATATGCCGGATAACATGGATCCGTTGTCAGCAGGAGATCTCCCGGATTCAAAAGAAGTCTTGGAATCGCCAAAACGCCGATACAAGCTCCTTGGAAAATGGCTATTTCCGTTTGAGGATCGACTTTTACACCGTATTCCCTTTGATAAAAAGAAGCAATGGCCTCCAAAGTGGATGGTTTTCCGGCAAAAGGAGGATAGCGGTGATTTTCAGCCTTTTCAACCGCTCTTTCCATTGCTTCCACAACAGGATGCGGCGTTGGCAGATCCGGATTCCCAATAGACAAATCAATTACGTCTATTCCCTGTTCACGGTAGGCGATGACCTGCTTTTGCAAGTCTCCAAAAAAGGAATCCGTCAGGCTTTGATAAAAATTTGAAAAAGAAAAGGGCATCACTTTTTCATCTCCTAACGATATCTCCGTCATAAGAAAAAATCAAGAATCTTGCAAACACTGAGTTTGTCCTGTCACTTGGTTTTGCTCTTTTTCGCCGAATTCATCCGCTGCCAAGATGGCCGCTGTCGTATTTTTCGGCTCGAGAGAAAACGGAAGACTTTTTCCTGCTTCAGGAGCAAAATACGTCTGTTTTACCGCGCTTTTTATTTTCTGTTCCACCTTTTCATGAATTCCAATTTGCTTTAAAGTGATTGGGAGCCCGAGTTGAACCAGCGGGTATATCCGTCGATGAATTTCCTGCTCTGGCAAT
>CAUULH010000061.1:0-7320 GCA_963545875.1 uncultured Ethanoligenens sp. | reverse complement strand
ATCCCAAGTGCCCAGCCGCATGATGCGGCAGCTAAAGCATCCTAAAAGATCATTTCATCGGCACCCAGCGCACGGCGGAGCGGATATCATCCGCTGTGCGCAGTTTGCAGAGCATGGAGTATTGCCTGCCCTCGTGCCAGGTGCCGGCCGAGCCTTTCGCCATCAGGCTCAGCTCGTAGAGCACGCGGCCGTCGCCCTCGGAGGCGGCCAGCGTGCAGGAAAAACTCAGGGTGTGGTTGTAATAGAGATGCGAACCGTCCGGCAGTTCTTTGACGTAGACGGGCACGCGGTTGGCCGCGTATTTTTTCAGCTTCATGGCCAGATTTCGGCTGCCGATGTATTCGAACGGCCCCGCGTAGCCGCAGGAGATGCAGGCGAAAAGCCGCGGCGTGAGGCGATTCTTGTAGGTAGATGCCCCGCAGCGGGGGCATGCGGTGTTGATGCCGTTCCCGCTGAGGAAGACCGGCGCGGGCAGGCCGGCTTCCGGCAGCTTGTAGCGCAGGATCTGCCCGAGGCGGGCGTACTGCACGGCGGGGAAAACGCCGCTCCGGCCGCTACTGCCGCCGCGGCGCACAAAACTGTCGCCGCGCCCGCCGTTCGCTTCCAAGATCACCTGAGAACCGGCTTTTGCCGCCGTGCGGACCACTTCCCCGGCCAACAGAAAGAGCATCTGCCTGCCCGGAACGGGCGTGATGCGTCCGCTTTCCCGCACGGCGCCGTCTCCGTCGCAGACGGTATAGGTAAGGCCGCCGCCCGTGCGGGCCACACCCATCGTGCTCCGCACGGGGATGCGGGGACGAACGGCCGCTTCCACGCTCAGGATCAGATAATAGGCGTCTTTGCGGCGCAGAAGCCTTGCCGTGTGCAGGATCTTCGGGCAGTCGAGCGCCTGACGCAGCAAGGTTTCCTGCGCGCGGCCGAAAGCGAGCGGCACGACGATGAACCGCCTTTTCGAGCGGCCGGTCTTGGCCGGCGGAAGGCCCGGCGCCACGACCCGGAGCGTTTTGCCCGCGGGGGGCGCGGGCAGGCGGTCTTTGGCGTTGAGCAGATGCAGTTTGGCGTAGAACCGGCGGGAAACGGGGTCATAGAGCAGGCAGTAATCCCGGTTTTCAGCGTAGCGGCCGAAATACAGGGAATGCAGGCGTTCACAGTGCAGGAACAGGGCGTTCGTTTCTGTGCGGAACGTTCGGTCGGAAAGCTCGCCGGCGTCGTACCGTGCGGTCAGGTCCGCGAAACGTTCGTCCAGCTCGCCGGGCTCGATGCGCACACAGGGATAGGCCGCGTTTCCGCCGGTCTTTTTCCAGTGGGAAAGGAACCCGAGCACCATGCGGGCGAAATCCTGCCGCAGGGAATCCTTAAAAGGCTGTATACCAAAGACGTTGAGCGCGCGCAGATCGTCCGCGCCGGCCAGTGCCAGGGCCTGGGCACGCAGAACGGGCTTTCCCGCTTCGGCCAGCGCGAGCACGCGCTCGCGGCAGCGTCTCAGCAGGGCTTCCAGCGCGCAGGTGTAGCGAAGGATGGCCTCGTCCATGATGAGGCGCTTTTGCGCGCCGGGCCGGTAGATGCGGAGGGAGAGCGTTTTATAGCACGCCATGGTCTGCCTCCCGCCTGTCGCGGTAGCGGAACACCGCCGCGGCGAGGTCATACGGCGGCTTGTTTTCATAGAGCGACCGGCTGACGCTGAGCACCAGATCCAGCACTTTTTCAGCGGGGATAGATGGATGGTAAGCGGCTTCGAGATAAGCCGGAAGCAGCCGATCGGCAAAACCGGCCGCATAAGGCGTCCCTTCTCCCGCGCGGGCCACGCCCGCTCCGAAGCAGACCAGCGTGTCGCGCAGCTTTAAAGTCAAATGAGCTTCCTGAAGGAAACGGCCGCTGACGCGGCGGGACTCAAACGGAAGCGGAAGCGCATGTCCGCGCCGCATGAAAACGGCCTGCGGCGCGGAAGACCAGGCCAGATAAGCCGCCCCGTTTTCTTTTACGCGCGCGAGGGCAAATGTTCCGCCGCCGGTGAGCGGAAGCATATCCGCCACCGTTTCCACCGCCGTCTCGGCAGAGCCCGGCTGGGAAAGCGCTGAACTGAACATGCTGACGACCATGCCGGAAAGCACGGAGGCGCGCACCGTATTGCCGCTGCCGCCGGCCAGCACGGCCGTGACGCTGTCTTTTTCGCGGAACAGGCGGATGGTGTCGCCGCTCCGTTCTTCGCCGAAGCGCGCTTCGGCGCGGCCGCAGGCGTCAATGTCCGTCGGCATGAGCGTCCTCTTTCGTCTGTTCCATCAGCGTATTGGAAAGCCGGGAAAGGGCCATCTTGGTCTCCGTGGCCGTTTCGCCCAAAAGCTCCGCGATCTGCTGAACCACGCGCATCTGTTTATCCACCACTTCGTGCGCGAACTGCGCGGTCTCTTCCGTCATCAGACGATTCTGCTCGTTCTGCATCTCCTTGTGAGTGATATCTTCGAGCAGCACGATGATCGTATTTCCGCCATGCACGGCCACGACCGACTGCGAGACCACGATGCTCGGTTTGTCGTACCGAACCTTATGGTGCAGAATGTTTTTCCGGGTCGTCAGCACCTGGTAGAAATCGTTGCTCGGCAGCAGCGCGCCGATAGAACGTCCGATGACTTTGGCTTTCAGCTGGAGCAGAACGGCGGCGGACGGATTGATGTGTTCGATCTGGAGCTTTTCATTCAGGATCAGCACGCTCGTCGGGATATTTTCCACCACAGTGGAAGACATGCTCTCCGCCAGTTCCCGCATATACGGCATACACATGCTGACGTCGGCTTTGCCGCGCAGTACGGCGACGGCTTTTTCGCGGCAGGTATCGTACCCGCAGCAGCCGCAGTTCAGCTCGTCTTTCGGCGAGGCCTTGCCCATGCGCGCCAATACGGCGGTTATCTGCTCTTCTTTCAGCGGCGTGCGGTGGGGCGCCATTTTGTGGTAGGCGCGCGAGAGATCGGCCTCCACGCCCTCGGTGAGCAGGCAGGTGCCCGGCCGGGTGACGGCGCGGCGCGCGCTGCGCACCAGCGCGTCTTTGGCTGTCAGGTAGGGCACGTTCATCATCTGCAAAATGGGACCGCCGAGGCAGGCGCCCGAGCAGGCGCTGAGCTCCAGAAAATAACCGGAAAGGCTGTCGCGCCGGATCGAATCCAGCACGGCGGCACAGCGGTCCACGCCGTCCACGGCGACACATTCCCATTTCCGGCGCGCATTTTTCTCCAGATGATGGATGATGCCGCCCGGCCGCGCGTAGTAGTCGCCCTCCATGGCGTATGAATTGCGAACGCTCATCTTTTGCGGCACGATCTTTTCTTCGTCGAACCACTGGCGCAGCTCATTGAAAGTCAATGAGGCGAAGAGCGCATTCCCGTTGGCGGGATCCTGGGCGTCGTATTTCTGCGAGATGCACGGCCCGAAAAAGACCACGCGGGCCCGGGGGCCGTAGATCTGCCGGATGATGCGCGCATGCGCCACGGCAAAGCTGACCACAGGCGCGAGCTGAGGCACGATCTCCGGATAATGGCGCTGGACCAGCAGCGCGATGGACGGACAGGCGGTGGTGATGAAATTGGGCGCTTTCCAGCTTTCCGAAAGCTCGCTGTATACGCGGGCCACCTGCTTCGCGCCCACGCTGACCGTTTCGGCATGGACGAAGCCGAGCGCCTGGAGCGCCGCGGCGAGCTTGCCCATATCCGTTCCCGGAAAGGCCGCGAGACACGATGGGTCTACCGAAGCATAGACCTTTTCCCCCGCCCGGATGGCCTCTTTCACTTTTTCCAGGTCGTTGCGGATCTGCTTGGCGTTTTGCGGGCAGATGAGCAGACAGCGGCCGCAGTAGATGCACTCGCCGTCCAGCACATGCACCTGCTCGTCCCGGCAGGAAAGGGATTTCACCGGGCAGGCGCGGATACATTTATAGCAGCCTTTACAGCTTGCGCGGCTCAAAGCCATAATGGTATTCATAGGCGAAAACCCTCCGAAACGACTTTCGGAAACATATTGTTAATTATTTATCAAAGATTTCAACGCCATTATAGCATAAACCCGGCCCTTTTACAAGAGAAAAACCATATAACCATAAGAAAACCCAGCCTTTTTGTTTTGGAAAGAAGCCAAATCGAAAAAGCCGCAAAACAAACAGCCGCGGCCAGTTGGCCGCGGCTGTACTATCATGAAAAAACAGAAAGGGGAAAAGGAAATCAGAAATTGAGCGGCGTGCCGTCCAGTGCGCACTGAAGGATCTTCTTGAGCTCAGTCGGCGTGGTGCCGCGCGGATTCGCGCCTGTGCACGGATCGAGCTGAGCCTGTTCGGCGATGAAGTCGATATGCTGGTTGAAGAGTTCGTCCGTCACACCGTTCGTTTTCAGGGTCGGCTGGATGCTCAGACGATTGTTGAGATCCTGCACGAGGCCGATGAGCGAATGGGTGAGCTGTTTGTCCGTGTTGCCGGGCAGGCCGAGCGAACGGGAGACATCCGCATAGTCTTTCATCGAGACGACGGAGTTGTATTTGATGACATACGGCAGCAGGATGGCGTTGCAGAGGCCGTGCGCGAGATCGAACTGCGCGCCGATCTTGTGCGCCAGCGAGTGGCAGATGCCGAGCAGCGCGTTGGAGAACGCCATGCCGGCGAGGCACTGGGCGACATGCATGCGCTCACGGGCCTTTTTGTTGCCGTTATAGGAATCGACAATGTTGTCGACGATCATCGAGATGGCTTTTATGGCCAGCGCATCGCTGAACGGCGAACGCGCCACGGCGACATACGCTTCAAGCGCATGAGTGAGGGCATCCATGCCGGTGTGGGCGGTCAGCGTCTTGGGCATCGTTTCAGCCAGCGCGTAATCCAGCACGGCGACGTCCGGTGTGATCTCGAAATCGGCCAGCGGATATTTCACTTTGTTGGAATAATCGGTGATGACGGAGAAGGCCGTGACTTCGGTAGCCGTACCGCTCGTAGACGGAATGGCGACGAAGATGGCTTTCTGACGCAGTTTCGGCAGAGAGAACGGATCTTTGACATCGTCGAACTTTTTGTCCGGATATTCATAGAAGATCCACATGGCTTTGGCCGCGTCGATCGGGGAGCCGCCGCCGATGGCCACGATGACGTCCGGCTGGAACTCCCGCATGGCTTTCGCGCCGTCGTAGACTTCTTCAACGGACGGGTCCGGTTTGACGCCGGCATGGACTTTGACTTCCATGCCCGCTTTTTTCAAGATATCGGTCAGCTTGTCGAGAAAGCCGAATTTCTGCATCGAGTGACCGCCGGTCACCACAAAAGCCTTTTTATGGCCTTTCAGGTTGCTGAGTTCTTCCATCGCGTTGTCACCAAAATAGATGTCGCGCGGTAATGTAAATCTTGCCATTTGCAATCACCTTTCCAATTCACTGAAGATGAACGGTCTTTATGCCTGCCGGCCTGCATCCCCGCTTTTCGGGCACGACGCCGCCGGAAAAAAGAAAGAGCCGTTTGAGGGCGCTTTCTTACCAAAAATGATGATAGCATAGGCGGCCGGCCAGATTCAATGTTTTTTGCCCAATGATTTTTCAATAAAAGCGCCAAATTTTAGACAATATCTAGTATATATGGTTTATGGGCAAATCATCCATAAATAGGGACGCCCTGCAAAAAAATCCCCTCCGGCGTATGCCGAAAGGGGATTTCAAAACGCGGTCTCGGTTCAGGAAAGCGCCCGTGTCAGTTTCGGCACGATCTGCTTTTTGCGGGAAACGATGCCCGCCATTTCAAAGCTGCCGTCGTCCCGGGTCTCGCCGAATACGCCGGCGACAAGGCCTTTTTCCGCTTCTTTGAAGAGCACGACGGTCTTTTCGTCGAGGATGGCGGTCACCAGGATCAGCACGGCGGCGTAGCCGTCTTCTTCCAGCATTTCCGCGGCGCGGGCCGTCACAGCTCCGCGATAGGAAGCGAAGCTCGCCAGCGTGGCCATCGTGACCTGCGCGATGCCGAGCTTGTGGCTGCCCATCTGGTATTCTTTGAAATCGTTGTGGATGATCTCATCCGGCGACATGCCCTCGAGCGACGCGCCCGCCTCAAACATTTTCGTGGCATAAGAATCGATGTCGATACCGGCGATCTCCGCCAGCCGGAGCGCGATGGTCTTATCCTGGGGCGTGCAGGTCGGGGATTTGAACTTTACGGTATCCGAAAGGATGGCCGAGCAAAGGAGACCAGCGACTTTTGGCTGCAGTTTAACGCCGTTCTCGTCGTACAGTTTTGTGACGATGGTGGCCGAGCAGCCCACCGGCTCGCAGCGGAAATAGATGGGCCCGGGCGTCTGAATATCGCCGATGCGGTGATGGTCGATGATCTCGAGCAGGTCGGCTTCTTCGAGGCCGTCCACCGTCTGGGCTTTTTCGCTGTGATCGACCAAAATGACTTTTTTATGCCGGTAATCCGCGAGATCGTCCGCCGAGCAGAAGCCGAGGTACGAGCCGGAACCGTCGGTGACCGGCACGCTTTTCACACCGGCTTTTTCGATCACGCCGCGGGCATCGTCCGCGGTATCTTCCGGATGAAGGCAGGCAAAACCGGCGGAACGCATGGCGTCCGACACGGGCAGCGCCTGAAATTTCTTTTGCAGATCGGCCGCGGCGCCGCCGGCTTTTGCTTCGCCGCCGAGATAAGTGAGCGCCAGCGCGGCGATGTCTCCCTCGGAGACCAGGCCGACCAGACGGTTGTCCTGGTCCGTCACCGGCAGACAGGCGGCTTTTTTGGCGAAAAGGAGCTGGAGAACGGCTTCAAGGCTCGTTTCCGGCGTGACGGCGGGCACGTTTTCGAGCGCCGCGTCGCCCACCTGGCCGCGTACGGAAGAAAGAAGCTCCGGCGGGTTGACGTCAAACTGAGAGAGCACGAACGAAGTCTCCCGGCTCACCTTTCCAAGCCTTGCCGGCTCGGCGGGAACGCCAAGCGCGCGCTTCAGCGCGGCATAGCCGATGGAAGAGCAAATGGAATCGGTGTCCGGGTTGCGGTGCCCGGTCACATATACGGTTTCACCCATGATTTTTCACGCATCCTCTGTATAGGAATTCCGGGCGGTGCTCCCGCCCGCTTATATTTGAACACTTTCATTATAGGCTCGCGTGTCCCGCTTGTCAAAAGCTCCGTGCGCCCCTATACATTCCCGGTTCAAGATGCTATAATCGTCTTGCAAATATGTGGAATCTGGCATATTCTCTGGAAGAACCGGGCCTTGACCCGATAAGGAGAAAAATCTATGTTTCTGGCGGCGGATTTAATCGAAAAACTGCGGCACGGCGATCAAAAAACACTTGCCGCGCTGATACGGGACG
>CAUULH010000060.1:0-7402 GCA_963545875.1 uncultured Ethanoligenens sp. | reverse complement strand
GCGTCATCTTTTGCCTAACAGACAGACCTATTTTAGCAAACAACCGTCTGCTTGTCAACGCTTTGCCCGCATGTGCGGCTTTGTCCGTTTCTTCTTTATATGACGAAAGATTTAAGGAAAATCCGCCTCAAAACGACAAATGCCGCTTTTTATTATATTAGTAAGAAAATAAAAAGTGAAGAACGGTTTTCTTTTTTCTTGGCACCAAAAAGAAAAAACGGTGCGTTTTTCATTTTTCGACATACAAACCGAAAAAAGAAATCAAGCTGTAAAAACAAAAAAGCAGTGAAAAATGAAAAGAATTTAAAATCGGAAAATTCCTCTGGATTTTCTCTTTACTTTTTCTTGAATATGCGATAAACTAAATAAAAATGAATAGGAAAAAGGAGTGAACGCGTATGGCTAGAGGCGTAGCGAAAACATCGGAAGAGCGTATCGCGGATATCGAAACCAAAAAGGCGGAATATCAGGCGAGGATTGAGAACTATAAAAACAAGATCGCCGATCTTGACAGCCAGATCAAAGAGCTGAAAGACTCGGAAAAGAAAGAGCAGCTTTCAAAACTGCTTGATGCGATCGAATCCAGCGGAAAAACAGTCGATGATTTCATCGCTTCCATCGATAAGGACAGCTGAAAAGGGTTTTCCCAGCCAAAAGCACCGGTTGAACAGCCGGTGCTTTTTGTTTTATTGAAAGGTTTGTAAATTGCCTTGACAAACAATAAGTAATATCATACAATAAGATAACATTAAAAATATATCAATACAAAGCAACTTACTAATGAATAAAAGCAGGCTGACGGCCGGGGAGGACGCATGTTTCACTTTTCAGGCATTCGCAGGCCGTTCCGGGTGGCGGCAGGGCTCCTGCTGGCTTTGAGCCTGACGGCCTGCGGCTCGGGTTCATCCGCTTCGAGCTTGAAAAAGGTGAATATCGCTTTGATGCCGAATGTAACGGACGCACAGGCGCTTATCGGGAAAAACAACGGGACGTTTGCGAAATCGCTCGGCTCCGGGGTATCCATCAGTTGGCGGTCGTTCAATGCCGGGCCCGATGAGAT
This sequence comes from uncultured Ethanoligenens sp., assembly GCA_963545875.1. Classification (GTDB taxonomy): domain Bacteria; phylum Bacillota; class Clostridia; order Oscillospirales; family Ethanoligenentaceae; genus Ethanoligenens. The sequence continues at coordinate 6,342 of CAUULH010000060.1, read as the reverse complement.
CCAGGCATTTCTGACCGGCGCGGAAGATATCGGCTATATCGGCCCGGGTCCGGCGCTGACCGGCTATGTGCAGTCCCACGGGGATATCCAGATCATCTCGGGCTCTGCCGACGGCGGCATGATGCTCGTCGCCCGGAGCGGAACGAATATCCAAAGCGTAAAAGATCTTTCGGGCAAGAAAGTGGCGATCCCGCAGTTCGGCAACACCCAGCATCTGCTCTTGCTCAATCTGCTCAAAAAGAACGGTTTGAAAACCACGGACAAAGGCGGGACCGTCACGGTGGAACAGGTGACCAACGCGGATGTCCAGGCGATGTTTGAGCGGGGAACGCTGGATGCGGCGCTGGTTCCGGAACCGTGGGGGACCACACTGGTCAAGAAAAGCGGCGCGCGGATCGTCTTGGATGAAAAGTCACTTTGGATGAAGGGACAGTATGCCACAACCGTCGTGATCGCCCGAAAAGAGTTTATCCGGAAGCATCCGGATATCGTGGAAAAATTTTTAGAAGCACATGTGAGCCTGACGGAACTCGTCCAAAAAGAGCCGGTGTCGGCTCAAAAGGCGGTCAATGCCCAAATGGCTTTGATTACCGGGAAAAAACTTTCGGCTTCGATTTTGGCCTCTTCATTTCAAAATCTTTCAGCCGTCTATGATCCGTCGAAAACATCGGTCCTCGCTTTCAAACAGTTTGCCCAGGACGCCGGTTATTTAAAAAGCGAAAGCGGCAAAGACCTGTTCGATCTTTCGATCTTGAATAAAGTATTGAAAGCGGACGGGAAAACGCCCGTTTCTTAAAACCGGGGAAGAAAGGAGAAAGATGGTCATGTCTGTTCAGCCGTTTTTACTGAGCGGTCCGCATGAAAAGCGGATCTTCAGTGTGATCCAGAAAAGCGGCCCGCTCTCTAAAAACCAGCTTTTGGAGCGGACCGGTTATAAGCTGACGACTCTGAGCCGCTTTCTCCGCCCGCTCGAAGAAAGAGGGATGGTCGTCAGCCCGCAGTTCGGCGAATCTTCCGGCGGGCGGCGGCCGGTGCTTTTTGATGTAGATACCCGCTGCTTTTTTCTTTTGGGCGTGGATATCTCCCGCATCTATACGCGGGTGGTGCTCACAGATCTCAAGCTGAATATCTTGGCCTCGCGCCATTTTGGAATGGACGGGAAAGCGACGCCGGAGCGCACGGTGCGCCGCATCGCCGCGCTGACTGCCGAAATGATGGAGGCCCGCGCAGGGCGGTCTTCCGCGGGCATCGTTCTGGCCGGCGTGGGCTCCGTTGGGCCGATGTCGCGCGCGGACGGCGTTCTCCTTTCGCCCGCCTATTTCCGCGCGCCGGGCTGGAAAAACGTGCCGCTCACCGGGATGCTGAAAGACGCCCTGCACTGCCCGGTCACGCTCGATAACGGCGCGAATACCGCCGTACTGGCGGAATCCTTGTACGGCATTGGGCGGGGCGTGCCGAGAGTCATTTATGTCAACTGCGGCGTAGGTATCCGTCTCGGCACGTTTTTTGACGGCACGCTCATCCGCACGCCGCTCAACGAAGAGGATGTGTTCGGCCACATGGTGGTGAATGCCGACGGTGTGCGCTGTACCTGCGGCAAGCGCGGGTGTCTTGACTGCTATGCGTCGGCGCGCGGTGTGGCGGCGGCTTTTGCTTCCCGCAGGAAAGCCGGAGAAGCGTCCTCGCTTCCGGCCGACGCGTCTTGGAAAGCGATCTGTCAGGCGGCCGGAAAAGGGGACGCGCTCGCGGCGGATGCGGTGAAAAACGCCGCCCGGTATCTCGGCGTGGGGCTCGCCAATCTCATCGGCCTGCTCGCGCCGGGCCTCATTGTTCTCAGCGGCCCGCTCATCCGCGCTTCCGCGCTGTTCTACGAAACGGCGTCGGAGACGACCGAAAGCGAACTGCGGCATAAGCAGAACGAGGTGCGTTTTCATCGCGGCGGGCATATGGGCGACGACGCCATCGCCGTCGGCGCAGCGGCGCTTGCGCTGGAGGAGAGGATCGGGGCCATGCCGGATGCTTTTTCCGCTGTGAGCGTCCAAAAGTGATCTTTTTTCCTCTTTTGACCGTTTTGGCCAATACGAAGAGATCCGCGCGGGATCGAAGGGATAGAAATGGGACTTATCATTCAAAATGTCAGCAAGGATTATCCGGCACAAGGGAAAGACGCGGCCGCTCTGCGCCATGTCAACCTTGAACTGAAAGACGGCGAGTTCGTCTGTGTGCTGGGGCCTTCCGGCTGCGGAAAATCCACGCTGCTCAACATCATTGCGGGGCTTGAAAAATCGACCGAAGGCACGGTGGAGCTCGGCGGCAGGCGTATCTGCGGGGCGGGGCCGGACCGAGCGGTGATGTTCCAGGAATCGGCCCTCTTTCCGTGGATGCGCGCGGTGGAGAACGTGGCGTATCCGCTCAAAGTGGCGGGCGTGCCGCTCAAAGAGCGCACGGCGCGCGCGATGGATTATCTCAAGCTGGTGCGGCTCGAAGGGTTCGCTTCGCGCTTTCCGCATGAGCTTTCCGGCGGCATGAGGCAGCGCGTCGCGCTCGCCCGGGCGCTCATCCTCGATTCCAAAGTGCTTTTGATGGATGAGCCGTTCGCCGCGCTCGACAGCCAGACGAAGACCATCCTCCAGCTCGAGCTCCAGCGCATCTGGATGGAGACGGGCCGCACGATCTTCTTCGTGACGCATAATGTCGAAGAAGCCGTGCTGCTGGCCGACCGCGTGGTGGTGATGTCCGCGCATCCGGGCACGGTGAAGAAAGAATTCCGCATCGAGCTCGCAAGGCCGCGGCAGAAAGACAGCATCGACCTCACCTATTTTGTCAAGAGCGTGATGGGCGTGCTGCGGAAGGAGGTGGAGAAAGTTGCGAAAAATGAGTACGGGAACGATTGGTCTTTTGAAAAAGATACTGTTTTACCTGGTGCTGATCGGGATCTGGGCGCTAATCTATGAGATGGGCGTCGACGTCCTGCATCTGTGGAAATCCTACATCTTTCCCAGCCCGGCCGGCGTGGCCGAAACGCTCGTCGGTCTGATCGCGAACGGCTCGCTGGGATTAGGTGTCTTGGCGACGGTCGAGCGGGCAGTCGCGGGGTATCTGCTTTCGATGGTCTTCGGCGTGGCGCTCGGGCTACTGACCGTCCGCTTCAAAGAGTTCGGCCGGCAGATGAGCTCGTTCATCATGGGGCTCCAGACGCTGCCGAGCATCTGCTGGATCCCGTTCGCCATCCTGTGGTTCGGCATCGGCGAGAGCGCAATCCTGTTCGTCATCGTCGTCGGCTCCGCATTTTCCATCGCTACCGCCGTGCAGGACGGCATCCGCAACATCAATCCGATCTATCTCCGCGCCGCGCGCACGATGGGCTCGAGCGGTTTCGGCTACTACCGGGACATCGTGTTCCCGGCTTCGCTCCCCACCTTGATCTCCGGGCTCAAACAGGGCTGGTCGTTCGCGTGGCGCGCCCTGATGGCCGGCGAGATGCTCGCCGCGACCAAAGGTGTGGGCGTCATCCTGATGCAGGGGCGCGATTTTGCCGATATCAACCAGGTGATGGCCATGATGATTGTCATCGTGGCGCTGGGACTTTTGATCGACAAGCTGGTGTTCGGCCGCGCGGAGCGCGCCGTCCGCCGCAAATGGGGGCTGGACCGGGCGTAAGACCGCCCGTTTCCATAGAAAAAAGGAAAACAACAGACCAAAGGAGAACCGCAAGATGAAGATCCAGTCAAACGGGGAAACGGTTGAACTTGAAAAAGAACTGACGGTGGCCGAGCTGCTCAAGGTGCAGAAAGTCAAGATGCCCGAGTATGTCACTGTGCAGATCAACGAGGAATTCGTTCCGCGCGACGCGTTCGAGACCCGCACGGTCAAAGACGGCGACAAGGTGGAATTCCTGTATTTCATGGGAGGCGGCGCAGCGTGAGCATTTCCTTTACCAATGAGATGATGGAGCGGTATTCGCGCCATATCATCCTCAAAGAAGTGGGCGTAAAGGGCCAGATGAAGCTCCTTGGAGCCAAAGTGCTGGTCATCGGCACCGGCGGCCTCGGCGCGCCGGCGGCCATGTATCTGGCGGCGGCCGGCGTGGGCACCATCGGCCTTGTGGATTACGACAAAGTCGATCTCTCCAACCTTCAGCGCCAGATCATCCATCAGACGGCCGATGTGGGCAAGCCCAAGGTGCAGTCCGGCAAAGAGACCATCAACGCGATGAACCCGGACGTTCACGTCGTGGCCTACAACGAGTGGATCAAGGCCGACAACATCCTCGATATCCTGAAAGATCAGGACTACGATTTCGTGCTCGACGCCACGGATAATTTCCCGGCCAAGTTCCTCATCAACGACGCGTGCGTGATGGCGAAAAAGCCGTTCTCCCACGCGGGCATCATCCGCTTTCAGGGCCAGACGATGACCTATGTGCCCGGAAAAGGCCCATGCTACCGGTGCGTATTCAAGAATCCGCCGCCCGCCGACGCCGTTCCCACCTGCAAGCAGGCGGGCGTGCTGGGCGTGATGGGCGGCATCATCGGCACCATCCAGGCGACCGAAGCGCTCAAATACATCCTCGGTCTGGGCGATCTGCTCACCGGCTATCTGCTCACGTTCGATGCGCTCAGGATGGAGTTCCGCAAGGTCAAGCTCGGCAAAGTGGAAAACTGCGCCGTGTGCGGCCCGCATCCCACCATCACCAAGCTCATCGATTACGATCAGGCGGTCTGCGACTGGAAACCCGGGCAGCAGTAAGGCAAAGGAGCGTTTTGTATGCTGACTTTTCCGAAGACGCTCTATCAGCGTTTTTTTGAATATGCGAAACAGGGCAGTCCGAACGAATCCTGCGCGCTGCTCGGCGGCGTGAAAAACGGCGCGGACGCGGCGGTCACGCAGGTCTACCTGATGCGCAACGTGGACGAGAGTCCGGAGCATTTCTCCATGAACCCCAAAGAGCAGTTCGAGGCCGTGAAAGATATGCGGAAAAACGGCTGGGTACTGCTCGGCAACCTGCACAGCCATCCGGCATCGCCGTCGCGCCCGTCTGAAGAAGACAAGCGCCTGGCGTTTGATCCGTCGCTTCGTTATCTCATCTTATCTTTGATGGAAAAGGAACCGGTCGTCAACTGTTTCCATATCCGTGAAGACGGCGTGGAAAAGGAACCGATCTCTTTTGGGGAGGAATAACTCATGGCAGTCGATTACGGCGCCCTCAAACGGGGCGGCTTCATGCGCCAAAAACAGAAAAATTGCTTTTCGATGCGTCTGCGCTGTGTGGGCGGCCATATGACGGCCAGCCAGCTCAAAGCGGTCTATGAAATTGCCAATCGATTCGGCCGCGGCTATATCCATATGACCGCAAGACAGGGCATCGAGATCCCGTATATCCAGCTCAAAGACATCCCGGAAGTCAAGAAGGCGCTGGATGCCGGCGGTCTTGAACAAGGCGCCTGCGGCGCGCGCGTGCGCACCGTAACGGCCTGCCAGGGCGCGGCCACCTGCCCGAGCGGCCTGATCGAGACGCAGGAGCTGGCCAAAAAGCTGGACGCCCGCTATTTCGGCAAAGACCTGCCGCATAAATTCAAGCTCGGCATCACCGGATGCCACAACAACTGCCTGAAAGCCGAAGAGAACGATCTCGGCATCAAAGGCGGCATGTGGCCGACTTATCACGCGGATGCCTGCACACACTGCGGCCTGTGCGAAGCCGTCTGCCCGGCCAAATGCATCAAGGTGGACAAAGCGGCCAGAACACTCGCGTTTGACGAGAAGGCCTGCATCGCCTGCGGCCGCTGTGTGAAGAACTGCCCCACCGGCGCCTGGACGGGCAAGAGCGGCTATGTGCTCTCGTTCGGCGGCAATTTCGGCAACAACATCCAGTTCGGCAAGCCGCTTCTGCCGATCCTTTTCGACGAAGACAAACTGCTCGCCGTAGTGGATGCTACCATCGAATTTTTCAAGGAATACGGCAATCGGTCGGAACGTTTTTCCAAGACGCTGAACCGCGTGAGTTTCGATAAGCTGCGCGAAAAGCTGGAGGAGGTCGTCAAATGAGCAAAGCGGATGCATTCGTCGATATCACCGACGTCGTCTGCCCCATGACGTTCGTCAAGGCGAAAGTCGCCATCGAGGGCTTGGAGGCCGGGCAGACGCTCGAGATCCATATGAACGGCGGCGAGCCGATCCAGAACGTGCCCCGGAGCATGAAAGACGAGGGACACACCGTTCTGAACGTGGACGCGAATGAGGACGGGACGTACAACGTCTTAGTCAAAAAAGGTGAGGATTGAAAGTGAAATTCAATACGTCGCTGCTTCACGGCGGCTACGGGCCGGATAAAGCCTCCGG
>CAUULH010000059.1:0-7459 GCA_963545875.1 uncultured Ethanoligenens sp. | reverse complement strand
GATTTCGAGTCAGCCCCGTTATGACCGCTTCGATACCTCTCCACGATGTCCGCAGAAAGATCCTTTGACCGCCAGCCTTCGTCAGCTCGCGGACGAGCGGCCAGACGCGGATCTTTTCTGTAACAGGCTTATCTAGTATAGCAAAAGTTCGCTTTTCTGTCAAATGGCCTGACGCTTTTGTTTTTCGGGCACGCTTTGAAGGAACGAGAGAATGCGGGAAAAGTCACATTTCCGCTTTTTCGGCGTGAGCTTTCCAATAGCGGCGCATCGCCTGCACGGATTCGGAACTGATGACATGCTCGATGGCACAGGCGTCCTCATCGGCCACAGCGGGATCGATATGCAGGATCTCCACAAAGAAATGCCGGATCGTCTGATGCTTATTCGAAGTGGATTTGGCCTTTTCACGTCCGGCCTCGGTGAGAAAGATCTCCCGATATTTCTCGTTCGTGATCAGACCTTTTTGCGCAAGCGTCGACATGGCGCTGTTCGCGCTGGCTTTGCTGACGCCGAGACGCTTCGCGATATCGGAAAGCCTCGCACCGGAGCCGTCGACAGAAAGCTCATAGATCGCTTCTAAATAATTTTCCATCGTGAATGTCAATTTATCCATTGCCCTGCCCTCATTACGGCCCGCATACGCTGCGGGAAAAATGACCCTTACACATTGAACCGAAACAGCACCACATCGCCGTCCTGCATCACATAATCTTTGCCTTCGCTTCGCAGCAGACCCTTTTCCTTTACGGCCGCCATGTTCCCGCACCGGATCAGATCGTCATAGGCGACGACTTCCGCCCGGATGAATCCGCGTTCAAAGTCGCTGTGGATCTTGCCGGCCGCCTGCGGCGCCTTGGTGCCCTTCGTGATGGTCCAGGCCCGCACTTCCGGCTTGCCTGCCGTGAGATACGAAATAAGCCCTAAAAGCGAATAACTCGCCTGGATCAGCCGGTCAAGCCCGGACTGTTTCAGGCCGAGGTCCTCAAGAAAGACTTCTTTGTCCTCGTCGCCCAGCGAGGAGATCTCTTCCTCGATCTTCGCGCAGATGGGAAGCATGCCGGCGCCCTCTTTTTCCGCTTTCACTTTGAGCGCGCCGAAATGCGGGTTTTTCTCATAGCCCGTCTTAAAATCGTCCTCGCTGAGATTGGCGGCATAGATGACCGGCTTCTCGGTCAGGAGCGACACGGTCTTCAGCATGGCTTCTTCTTCGTCCGTGCACTCGATGGCCCTCGCGGGCGTGCCCTGCTCGAGCGCTTCTTTCACCTGTTCAAAAAACGCGATCTCGCTTTCATATTTCTTATCGCCTTTCAAAAGCTTTTTATCTTTATCGATACGCCGCTCGATCACTTCGAGATCGGAAAGGATGAGCTCCGTATTGATGGTTTCCATATCGCGCGCCGGGTCCACGCTGCCCTCCACATGAATGACGTCCGTTCCCTCAAAACAGCGCACGACATGGACGATGGCATCCACTTCGCGGATATGGGCGAGGAACTTGTTGCCGAGACCTTCACCTTTCGACGCGCCGCGCACCAGCCCGGCGATATCGACAAATTCCACGACGGCCGGTGTGGTCTTTACCGCGTCGTACATCTTGGTCAGCACGGTAAGGCGCTCATCCGGCACAGCCACCACGCCGACATTCGGCTCGATGGTGCAGAACGGATAGTTGGCGGATTCCGCGCCCGCGTTGGTGATGGCGTTGAAAAGGGTGCTTTTGCCCACATTCGGCAGACCGACGATTCCCAGTTTCATCTTATCGTATTCCTTTCGGCCTATGCACGGCCTTCTTTTTCTTTATAAATACCCGTTCGCGCCGCGCACCGAGACATCCCCGGCGCAGACGGTCACGCGGCCCGTTTCAGTGCGGACGATGAGCTCTCCGCGGGGCGTGAGGCTCTCGGCCACACCTTCGAATGTCCGCCCGCCCGCCTGGATGATGCGCACGGAAGCGCCGAGCGTAACGCAGTGCGCCGCATAAAGGCGAAGGATGTCTTCCGGCTCCGCCGCCAAAAGCGTGCCCAGCACGGAAGCGAGCCGGGCGGCCAGCTCCGGCGGCGAGGGCGCTCTGCCCACGGCCATTTTGACCGAGCCGGCGTGCGGCAGATCCTGCGCTTCAAAAAAAGCCTGTGGCTGCAGCAGATTGACCCCGATGCCGCAGACCACGCCGCCGGGCACCGCCTCACACAAGATGCCGCCGACCTTCCGGTCCCCGGCCAGCGGGTCGTTCGGCCACTTGAGAGAAAACCCCTCACCGCAGAGGTCGAACAATGCCTGCCTGACCGCCACGCCTGCCATGAGCGGCAGGAGCGGTGAAAACGGCCCGCGCAGCAAGATCGAAAAGTGCATGGCCTCGCCTGGCGCCGTATTGAAAAGATGGCCTCGCCGGCCGACGCCCGCATTCTGCTCTCTGGCCAGCGCCAGCGCCTCGCCGGGAAGCTCCGGCGCTTTTTCTTTCAGGAAAACGTTGGTGGAGCCCACGCTTTCCAGGCAAAAAAGCGCGGCGGAAGCCAATCGGCCGGAAAGCCCGGCGCGCAGCGTCTTTTCCCATTCGGTCATCTCATCCACTCTATACGCCTCCCGGCCGAAACAGTCACAATTATAATAGTACAAAGTGATTTTACAGTCAAACCCCGCATACACTGGACTACGAAAGGCCCCGCCGGGGCCCGAAAGGAGGATGACCCATGCCATCTGAAAACGGAAAACCGTCCGGGCAGGAGATGGAGCGCCTTTTCCATCTCGTAAGTCAAAAGCTCGGCATGTCGGAAAAAAGCCTGAAAGACGCGCTTGCCGACAAAAGCACCGCCAAAGAGCTGCTCAAGCGCGTAGGCGGCGAAAAAGCCGAGCGGGCCCTGCACGACCCGAAAGCCCTTCAGGATCTTCTGAAAAAAAACGCGCAGGCCAAGAAGATCTACAACGACCTGACCAAAGAGGAAACCCATGGCGGAGAATGACCTTTCGCAGGCGCTCTCCTCGCTCCTTTCCAACCCCGACAGCCTGCGCCAGATCCAGAGCCTGATGGGCATGCTGGGCAATTCGGGCGGCGGGCGCGCCGATTCCGGAGCGCCCGCGGATACCGAGCCGCCGCCCGGCCCATCTCCCGCTCCCGAAAGAAATGACGCCCCGCCGCCCATTATGCCCGACGCCGCTCTATTCGGCAAGATGCAGCAGGCTTTTTCCCTGATGCGGCAGGACGACCCGCGTATCGCGTTTTTGTCCGCTTTAAGGCCCAATCTGAGCGAAGCGCGCCGGGGACGGGTGGATGAAGCCATTCGGCTCCTGCGCATGGTGCGCCTGCTCCCGCTTCTGCGCGAGCAGCATTTTCTCTGACGGGCGAGGTGATTCGGCATGGCCGGTCGGAATATGAACGAGCAGGATTTTTTGCAGATGCAGCAGGACGCCATCCGCCGCGTGCGCGAGATGCAGGCGAGGGCAAGGCAAACGCTCGAAAACGCGGGCGTTCCCCTAGAACCGCCGCCCGCCCGAGAGCCGGAGGCACCGTCTCGTCCCGCTCCGCCGCCCGCCTGGGAGCCGGAAGAGCCGCCACGTGCCGTTCCGCCGCCCGAGCGGGAAGGACCGCCTCCGAAAAGACCGCCCGAGCCGTCTTCCCTTCTCTCCGGATTCCATTTTTCGCTGGACTCCGAGCAGATCCTTCTGATGCTCCTGATCTATCTTCTCTATAAAGACCACGGCGACCCGTATCTGATGATGGCGCTCGCCTATCTGCTTCTTACCTGAGCGCCATTTCGTCCATTCTCCGGCGGAATGGATTAAGTTGCCCGTTTCCGGCAATACTCTGGGATAGAAAAGGACCGGAAAGCATAAATGCGTGCCCGCGGCACGCGGGATGGTAAAGGAAAAGCCCTCGGACTTTTCCGGAAAAGGCAGGGTTTGGGTGGAAACGGTATATTTCGATTCGCGTGAAACAGCTGTCCAATGGAAACTGGACGATACGCTCTATCAGCTCATCCGCGGCGTGGAAAAGTCCTATGACCGCGTCGCCGTCGTCTGCATCGGCACGGATCGCTCCACCGGAGACAGCTACGGCCCGCTCACGGGGCATCTGCTCTCGCGCATCCCGCAGGAAGGGTTCTCGCTGTTCGGCACGTTCGCCCATCCGGTCCACGCGCTCACGCTGCCCGATACGCTGGCGCAGATCGAGATCGGCCGCACGCTCGTCATCGCCGTGGACGCAAGCGTCGGCGCCGCCTCTTATGTGGGCTATATCGGCATGTCGGGCTCGCCCGTGCGGCCCGGCAGCGGCCTCGGCAAAACGCTTCCGCCCGTAGGCGATATCTCCATCACGGGCATCGCGGCCGAAAGCAGCATGGCGCCTTTTTTGATGCTCCAGAACGCTTCGCTCGGCATGGTGTACGGCATGGCGGAAAAGACCTACCGCGCCATCCATCTGGCGCTTTCGCGCGTGAGGCGCGAAACGGCGGACGGAAGCCTTGCCCGCATGGCTTAAGGCAGCATGGCTTTATAAAGTTCGGAGCGCGGCACGCCGGTCTCTTTCGCGGCACGCTTGACGGCTTCGGAACGCGGCACGCCGTCCTTCAGATAAGCCGCGGCAAGCTCTTTTGCCTGCTCCATGCCGCCGGAAGCCGGTTCTTCTTTCTTCGGGCGGCCCGCAAGGATCAGAACATATTCGCCGCGCGGCGTGTTTTCTTCATAATAGGCGTTCGCTTCGGCGAGCGTCGTCCGCCGGACTTCTTCGTGGACTTTCGTCAGTTCTCTCGCAAGCGCGATCTCCCGCTCACCGCCGAAAGCGGCGAGCAGATCGGCCAGCGTCGTCCGCAGCTTATGCGGCGCCTCATAAAAGATCATCGTGCGTTCTTCTCCGGCGAGAGAGCCTAAATGCTCCCGCCGGCTTTTTTTGCCCGTGCTCAGAAAGCCTTCGAAGCAGAACCGCCCGGCGGGCATGCCGGAAAGCACCAGCGCCGAGACGGCCGCGCACGGGCCGGGCACCACGGCGACCGGGATGCCCCGCGCCGCGCAGAGAGCCGCCATGTCTTCGCCGGGGTCCGAGATGGCCGGCATGCCCGCGTCGCTCACCAGCGCGGCGCTCTCCCCGGCTTCCAGCCTCGCGGCGATCTCCTCGCCCCGCGAACGTTTGTTGTGCTCGTGATAGCTCAAAAGCGGCTTTTTGATATCGAAATGGTTGAGCAGATGCAGGGTGACGCGCGTATCCTCCGCCGCGATGAAATCCACTTCGGAAAGCGTCTTGACGGCGCGCGGCGAAAAGTCGCTCAGATTGCCGATGGGCGTACCTACCAAATAAAGCGTTCCCGCCATAAAGTCTCCTTTTTTATCCATCGTTCCGCCAGAAGCCGCAGTAGAACGCCTGCCATTCCGCCGTGTACTGCCCGCCCTGCTCCGCGAGCAGGACGGGCTCGACCTCAAGGCCGGGATTCGCGCCCCTGCGCGCCTCCGCCAGCAGAAGGAACGGCGGCGTATCCGCCCGATGCTGCACCAGCCTCAGGCGTTTCGGCTCCAGGCGGTATTTTGCGAACAGAGCGAACAGCTCCGGCAGGCGCGCGGGGCGGTGGCACAGGCAGAACCGCCCCTTATCGCCGAGCAGGAACGCGGCCGCGCGCACAAAGTCATCCAGCGTGCAGAAGCGCTCGCCGCGCGCCGTCTCCCGCTCCGCTTTCGGGCTCAGGCGGCCGCTTCCGGCGGCGCGGTAAGGCGGATTGCCGCTCACCAGGTCATACCGCCCCGCCAGCTCGGGCGGAAGCGCGCGGATATCCCGGGTGAAAACGTTCAGCCCCGCAAAGCCGTTCTCTTCTGCGGAAAGGCGGGCCAGAGCCGCCGCCGCGGGCTGGAGCTCAAAAGCGTCCGCCTGTCTGGCCGGATCGTCCCGGCACCAGAGCAGCGGAACGATGCCGGAGCCGCTGCAAAGGTCGGCCGCCCGTTCTTTCCGGCCCGGTGCGGCAAAACGGGCAAGCAGGATGCCGTCCGTCTCAAAGCGGCAGACGGGCGAAACGCAGATATGAAAGCCGCCGCCCAGTCTTTCGCGGCGCAGGCCGGTCACTTCAAAATTTTCCATGCGGTCTGCCGCTTTCCCCCTTTGATGGAACCATAAAAAAGAAACCTGCGCGTCCGCGCAGGTTTAAAAATCGTGTGGAAAAAATTCTTTATGCCTGTTTCGGCGCACCCACGGGGCAAACGCTCGCGCAAGTTCCGCAGTCCACACATGTCGCTTCGTCGACAACATAGACGCCATTGCCCTCGGAAATGCAGGATACCGGGCATTCTGACGCGCATGCGCCGCAGCTGATACATTCTGAACCAATTTTATAAGCCATTTTTGTACCTCCCTTAATACGATTCACGACTATTGTACCACGAAACCAAAAAATTGCAAGATTCTCCTTACGTCGTCTTTTGGCCTTGCGGTTTTGCCTCCGGCCGCCTGACCGGCTTCACGTCTTTCCGGTCATATGCCTGCGGCGGAGACTCCGGGTCTTTGTCGAGCCGGACTTTCACTTGGCCGGCCAGAAGCGCCACATCCGCGACCGTACCGCGGCCGTCCGGCGTCATCACGGCGCTCCCGGAGCGCGGCATACCGTGCAATAGCTCCTGATACGTCTTTTCCTCGAATTTCAGACAGCACATCAGACGGCCGCAGGTGCCTGAGATCTTGGTCGGATTGAGCGAAAGCCCCTGCTCTTTGGCCATCTTGATGGAAACCGGCTGAAAATCGCCCAAAAACGTGCTGCAGCAGAACGGTTTGCCGCATACGCCAAGACCGCCGAGCATCTTGGCCTCGTCCCGCACGCCGATCTGCCTGAGCTCGATGCGCGTGCGAAAAACGGACGCGAGGTCTTTGACGAGCTCGCGGAAATCCACGCGCCCGTCCGCCGTGAAATAAAACAGCACCTTATTGTTGTCAAACGTGTATTCCGCGTCGATGAGCTTCATGCCGAGCTTGTGGTCGGCGATCTTCCTCAAACAGATGCGGAACGCCTCTTTTTCGCGGCGCCGGTTCTCCTTCACATGCTGCATGTCTTCCACCGTGGCGGCGCGCAGCACGCTTTTGAGAGGAGCCGTGATGCGGCCGTCATCCACCTTGCGGGGCGGCATGACAACTTCACCGCATTCCACGCCGTGCGTCGTCTCCACGATGACGCGGTCGCCCGCGGCAAAAGGAATACCCGCCGGGTCGAAATAATAGATCTTGCCGACGCTTTTAAAACGAACACCGATAACTTCGGTCATTTTTTCTTCTCCAGTATCAAACAGACGGTCTTTGAAACCGTCAGAGCGCCGTTTTCAGCGCCCAAAGCTTTGAAAACAGCGCGGTGAGGAGCAGCGCCTTATTGGCGTAACGCTCCGATGCGGCTCGAGCGCTCTCCGCAGCCTCACAGAAGCGGAACAGCGCGTCCCGCGTGCAGGAGCCGGCGAGCAGACGCGCTTCGTCTCCGCAGCCGGAAAGGACCGTGGAAAGGCCTTC
>CAUULH010000058.1:0-7512 GCA_963545875.1 uncultured Ethanoligenens sp. | reverse complement strand
GTGGCTCTTAACGCCATCGCCGAGCAGAAAAAGGACGCGGCCTGATCCGTTAACGAAAAAAATACGGCTTTTGCCGTCTGTTTGAATTTGGAGGTTTATCAACATGGCATCTGAAAAAGTAACGAAGCTGATTGAGGACGTCAAAGCCCTCACCGTTCTGGAGCTCTCCGAGCTGGTCAAAGCCCTCGAAGACGAGTTCGGCGTTTCCGCCGCCGCTCCTGTGGCCATGGCTGCCGCCCCGGCTGCCGGCGCCGCTCCTGCCGCCGAAGAAAAGACCGAATTCGACGTTGTGCTGACCGAAATCGGCCAGAGCAAGATCCCGGTCATCAAAGCCGTTCGCGAGATCACCGGCCTTGGCCTGAAAGACGCGAAAGACCTCGTCGAGAGCGCCCCGAAAGCCATCAAAGAAAAAGTGAACAAAGACGACGCCGAGAAGTTCAAGAAACAGCTCGAAGACGCCGGTGCGAAAGTCGAACTGAAATAAGTTCCCTTTTCCTTCATTTTACAAAAAGGCCCCATGCTTCGGCATGGGGCCTTTTGTCTTTTTTACAGGCATACGAGCAGCATGAGAAGCGGGCCGCTCTGGCTGCCGAGAAGCGGGACGTCCGTGATGCCATGGACGGCCGTTGCCAGCAGCACGGCAAAAAAGAGTAGAGCCGTCGGCTCGATACGCGCTCTTTTGGCCCGGCGCCAGGCGGCCGGAACGCAATAGGCGCTCAAAAGCCCGGTGCCGACCGCGCCGAAATTGACGAGGATATCGAGAAAAAGATCATGCGCATGGACGCGGAACGCCTCGCCCGCATGGACGGAAAAGAGCTGGTAGCCCAAAAAGCCGCCGCCGAAGAGCGGATGCGCACAAAAGATCCGCCACGCTTCCGCCCAGATGATGAAACGCAGGTAGCGCGAATGAGAAAAGGCGGCGGCGCGCGGCATCAGCATGGGGAAAAGGAGCAGGCACGCCGCGATGAACACGCCGATGACGCAACCGATGGCGAAAGCGCGCTTTTTTTTCTTGAAGAACAGAATGAGCAGAAGCCCCGCGCCGACCGGCGCCCAGGCCGACCGGCAGCCAGAAAGCGCGATGCCGATCAGATTGACCGGAATGGCGGCCCAAAAAAGCGCCCGCGGCTTCAAATGGGAAAAGAGCGCCCAGATGCACGCCAGCACGATCAGCTCGCACATATAGCCGTAAAAATTCGGGTTGAGCACCGTGGATGCCGCGCGGTCGGAAAACGCGGAAAAATCAAAGATCGTCTGCACGGCGGCGACGGCGCAGGCCGGAAAGCTCACGGCCGCAAGCAGGGCGAGCACCGCCTGCGTGAAGTTTTCCGACCGGTTGGCCCGAACGAACATGCCGAAAACCACGATCAGCAGAAAATAAACGAACGTCCAAAAGCCGTAGGAATTGCGGTAAAACACCGTGACCGCAAGGCCAAGAAGCCCCCACGCGGCGAGAAAGCCCATGCCGGGCCGTGTGAACAGGCGATGCCAGCCGGGCTTCCACGCCAGAGCGAACAGCGCGGCCAGACCCACCGCCCAGCCGCCGCCCGGATACGGCAGGAACAAAAACAGCACGGCGCACAGGATGACGCGCTGAGGCACCGAAAACGGGCGGACGGCTTCGCCCACCCGCGCGATCAGTCGGCTCATTGGCCGCCTCCCCTCTTTTTCACGGAGACGCGCGCGGCTTTTTCCTTGCTCTCTTCCGGCGTCTCCGTCTTCTCTTCAATCGGCGGCGCGAGCGCGCGCAGAGCTTCCCGAATGCCGTCCAGCGGCGTTTCGTCTTTTTCGATCTTGAGCGAAAGATACGGGCGCTTCCCCGCATTCACCATCACGCGGCCCCGCAGGGTGCCCACGATGCGCGAAACGGCCTGCATATCAAGACGCGCGGCGTAAAAAAGCAGAACGTTCTCGCGCTGGGCGATCTCCCGGATGCCCATGGCGGCGGCCATATTGCGCAGCATGGCCACGTCCACCAGACTGCGGACGGCTTCCGGCGGCTCGCCGTAGCGGTCGATGAGCTCGTCGAGCGCGTCGCGCTCGTCCTCCTCGTCCCGAATGTCCGCGATGCGGCGGTAGGCTTCGAGACGCTGGTTGGAATCGACGATATACGTTTCCGGAATGTGTGCGGAAACGCGGATATCCACCATGCACTCGGTCTCGCGCACGGGGCGCTCGCCTTTCTGCTCCAGCACGGCGTCGTTGAGCAGCTTGAGGTACATATCGTAGCCGACGGATTCCATATGGCCGTGCTGCTGGGCCCCGAGAATGTTGCCCGCGCCGCGGATCTCCAGATCCCGCAGAGCGATCTGAAAGCCCGCGCCGAACTCCGTATACTCCCGAATGGCTTCAAGACGCTTGGTGGCGATATCGGAGAGCGCTTTGCCGCGCCGGAACGTGAAATAGGCGAACGCCCGGCGGCTGGAACGCCCCACGCGCCCGCGGATCTGATGGAGCTGGGAAAGCCCCATGCGGTCGGCGTCTTCGATGATGAGCGTATTGACGTTCGGCACATCCACACCCGTTTCGATGATGGTGGTGCAGACCAGCACGTCCAGCTCGTTGCCGAGCAGGCGCTCCCACACGCCGGAAAGCGTTTCCTCATCCATTTTGCCGTGCGCGACGCCTACGCGGGCATCCGGCACCAGCGAATGGATCTTGCCCGCCGCGGCCTCGATGCTCTCCACGCGGTTATGCAGATAATACACCTGCCCGCCTCGTCGAAGCTCGCGCCGCACGGCATCCGCGAGGATGCCCCAGTCATGCTCCAGCACATAAGTCTGAACCGGGTGCCGGTCCTGCGGGGCCTCTTCGATGACCGACATATCGCGGATGCCGGACATCGCCATATTCAGCGTGCGGGGGATCGGCGTGGCGGAGAGCGTGAGCACGTCCACATTATGAAAAAGCTCTTTCAGCCGCTCTTTCTGCGCCACACCGAAACGCTGTTCCTCATCCACGATGAGCAGACCGAGATTGCGGAACTTGATGTCCTTCTGCACCAGACGGTGTGTGCCGACGACGATATCGACCTTGCCGCGCGCGAGATCGCGCAGGATGGCCTGCTGTTCTTTCGGCGAACGGAAGCGCGAGAGCAGTTCCACTTTGATGGGAAAACCCTCCATGCGCCGGAGGATCGTCTGATAATGCTGCCAGGCCAGAATGGTCGTAGGCACCAGCAGAGCGCACTGTTTGCCGTTCTCGATGCACTTGAACGCCGCCCGGAGAGCCACTTCCGTCTTGCCGAAGCCCACATCGCCGCAGAGCAGGCGGTCCATAGGGAAAGGCCGCTCCATATCCGATTTGATCTCCTCGGCACAGCGGAGCTGATCGTCCGTTTCCTCGAATTCAAAGCGATCCTCAAACTCGCGCTGCATGGCGTCGTCCGGCGCGAATGTGATGCCCCGCACCTGCCTGCGCGCCGCGTAGAGCGCCACCAGCTCTTTCGCCATATCCTTGACGGCGGCGCGAACGCGGCTCTTCGTCTTCTGCCACTCGGTGCCGCCCATCTTATTCAGACGAAGGCGGCCGTCCTCACGCGAGCCGATATATTTGGAAACGAGATCGAGCTGGGTCACCGGCACATAGAGCATGTCGCGCCCGGCGTAGCGGATCTTGATATAATCCTTCACCACGCCCTGCACCGTCAGCTTCTGGATGCCCTCGTAGATGCCGATGCCGTGCGCGGAGTGGACGACGTAATCGCCGGGCGTGAGCTCCGCCAAGCTGCGGATGCGCTCGCCCGCACGCCTGTTCGTCCGGCGGCGATGCCGGGTATGCGCGGCGTCGCTTCCGGCAGAGCCCTGCCCGCCGTAGCTGAAAAGAGAGAATTTCGCCTCCGGGTAGGCAAAACCGGCGGAAAGCCGGCCCGGGAGCACTTTTACGCTTCCCGCCGCGGGCATCTCGTCTTTCTCATCGCAAAGCGCGGGGATGTTTTCTCCCCGCAATTCTTTGGCCAGATTTTCGGCGTTTTTCTTCGTGCCCGCGAGCAGAACGGCCCGGCCGCCCGTTTCGAGAGCCGGGAGCAAGTCTTCTTTCAAAAGCGCGAGCCCGCCGCCCCACAGGGCGAACTGTTTGGAAACGATATTGAGCCGCCCGCGCACGGTCAATTCATACGAACTGCGGGGAAACGTATCGAGCAGGATGGCGCCCATGCGCTCCATCTGCCGGAGCACATCGGGCCACTCCATAAAATAGCGGTCCATGCCCGGCTGAAGGATGCCTTCTCCCAGCAGAGCGGACACGTCCTCGCCGGTCTGCCAGAGAATATTGCGGGCGCGCTCATGCACGCGGGCCGTCTCGCTCACAAAAAGAAGCGCGCCTTCCGCATAATCGAAGAGCGGAGCGGGATGCTCATAGCAGAAAGAAAGATAGCGGTCCGCGGCGGCCACCGCGAGCCCGCCGTCCAGCCGCTCCAGATCTTTTTCAAAGCTGTCGCGCGCTTTGCCGGTGAGCCCGGCGAGCAGCCTATCCAATGCTTCGCGCAGAGCGGCGGGCGAAAAGCCCACTTCTACCGCCGGCGTGATGCGCACGTGTTCCGCCGGTTCCGTGCGGCGCTGGGTCTGCGCGTCGAAATGGGTGACCGTATCCGGCTCATCGCCCCAAAATTCCACCCGCACCGGCGCGTCTTCTTCCGGCGGGAAAAAATCGAGGATGCCGCCGCGCCGGGCAAACTGGCCCATGCCTTCCACCTGAGCGGTGCGCACATAGCCCGCCGAAAGCAACGCTTCCACCGCTTTTTCCGGCGAGAGCGTTTTGCCGCTCTCCACCGGCAGGCAGCGTGAAAGATACGTTTCTCTGGGGATGGTGAGCTGCATGGCGGCGTCCGCGCAGGCGATGACGGCCTGGTAGCGGCCGGAAGCCATGCGTCCGAGCACCCGCAGGCGCTCATGCTCGAATTCTCTCGAGACGCTCTCCACCGGGCGCAGCGTGAGATCGCGCGCCGGGCAGACGAGCACGCCGTCCCCGAAAAATTGGAGAAGGTCGTCGTGCATCCGCGCGGCCTCCTGCTCATCGGCGGCGAGCAGAAGCGCTTTTCTGCCGGTATGCCGGCAGAGCGCATAGATGACGTTCGCCTTATGCACACCGGCGAGGCCCGTCACGGCCACCGGCAGAATACGGGCGTTGACCGAGGCTTCCAGATCGCGATAAGCGGGCAGTTCCCGAAGAATATCCGCTGAAAATTGCAAAAAATCACCCTTTATAAAAAGCGTTTTCCCCCAAAAAGGCGGTACACGCATCAGGCCGTATTCAGCCGTTATAACGGTTCATGGCGCTCTCCACACCGTTTTTTACGATCTCTTCCACCGCATCGGCGGCACGGTCCAGCGCTTCTTCAAAACGGGCGCGGTCGGGCTCCGAAAAGCGGCCGAGCACCCACGCGGCCAAGTCGTAATCCGGCCTGGGCTTGGCGCCCACGCCGATCTTGACGCGCGGGAACTCGGAGGAGCCGCAGGAGGCGATGATGCTCTTGATGCCGTTGTGGCCGCCGGCCGAGCCTTTGCGGCGCACGCGCAGTTTACCCGGCGCGAGTGAAATGTCGTCGAACAGGATAAGCACCTGTGAGACCGGCACTTTATAGAACTGCGCGGCCTCGGCCACCGCCTCGCCGCTGAGGTTCATGAACGTCTGCGGTTTGAGCAGGAGCACGCGCTTTCCGGCGATCTCGCCTTCGCCGCAGAGCGCCTTGAATTTTTTGCGGGCGACTTCAATGCCGCGGCGCGCCGCCAGTGTATCGAGCGCCTCAAATCCGGCGTTGTGGCGCGTACGGCGGTATTGCAGACCGGGATTTCCGAGCCCGGCGATCAGCCATTCCGGCGCGCCGCCCGCGTTTCCGCCGCGCAGGGCGGCAAAAAGCCGCTCCATGTGCGCCGTGATTCCGGTCCCCGCCGTTTCGTCATTCCGCATCGGGAAAACGCTCCGGATGGCGGCGGCGCACCCAGCCTTCCAAATTGGTCTGCTTGGCGCGCTCGACCGCCAGCGCCTCGTCCGGCACGTTCTTGGTGATGGTGGAACCCGCGCCCGTGAAGGCGTTCTCGCCGACGGCGACCGGCGCGATGAGGTTGGTATGGCAGCCGATGAACGCATGACTGCCCACGGTGGTGCGGTGCTTGTTCACGCTGTCATAATTGGCCGTCACACAGCCGCAGCCGAAATTGACGCCCTCACCCACATCGGCGTCGCCCACATAGGAAAGGTGAGGCACCTTGGTGCCTTTGCCGATCTTTGTATTCTTTAACTCCACGAAATCGCCCACATGGACTTTTTCGGCGAGCTCCGTGCCCGGGCGCAGATGGCAGAACGGCCCGATCGTGACGCCAGGCCCGATGACCGTGCGGTACGCCTGCGAGGCGTTTACCACGGCTCCGTCGGCCACCGTACTGTCCTCGAGCAGCGAATTCGGGCCGATGACACAGCCCTCGCCCACTTTCGTCCGCCCGCGCAGAATGGTGCCGGGCAGCAGGCGCGTGTCGCGGCCGACCGTGACGTCCGGCCCGACCGTGACGCCCGCCTCATCCGTGATCTCCACACCGGCGTCGTAAAGCGTGTCGAGCACCTGACGGCGCGCCAGCGCGTTGAGCGCGGCGAGCTGTCTGCGGTCGTTCGCGCCCGCCATGGCGGAAGCTTCCGGCAGCACATAGGTGCCGCCTTTTTTTCCGCGTCCGGCCAGAATTTCCACCGTATCGGTCAGATAATATTCGCCCTGTGCGTTCTCGTTCGTCAGCGCTCGAAGCGCTTCGAGCAGAGCGGACGTCTTGAACCAATACGCGCCGGAATTGACCTCGTGGATGCGCTTTTCTTCCGCGAAAGCGTCTTTTTCTTCGACGATGCGCTGTACCCGGCCCGCCGCGTCGCGCACGATGCGCCCGTAGCCGAACGGGTCTTCCGGCTCCGCCGTGAGGACGGTGAAATCGTTTGCGTCTTCGATATGCTTTTGATACGCCGCGCGCAGGATGCCGGCGTCCAAAAACGGCGCGTCTCCGCAGAGCACCAACGTATCCTCAGGCATCACATGCCGCAGAAAAGCCTCGGCAGCCAGCGCCGCATGGCCGGTGCCGAGCTGTTTTTCCTGATGGGCCGTTTCACAGCGCCCGTTCAGATGGGCTTCCAGTTCCGCGCGGGCAAAACCCGTGACCGCGCAGGCCGACGGGATGCCCGCTTTTTCCACCGCGTCGAGCACCCAGTCGATCATCGGTTTGAAAAGCACCTGCTGCAGCACCTTCGGGTGATGCGAATGCATCCGTTTTCCTTCGCCGGCGGCCAGAACCACCGCTGCCGTATGTTCCATTACCAAAGCCTCCGCCTCTTTTTCCGCCGGGATACATGCCAAAATCCGGCGATTCTGCACCGCCGGCCAATGTTCCCGCATATTCTTTTATTATCGCAGTTTCCGGATCAAATTTCAAGACCCCGAAAACGCTTATATGGAATATAATGGATATTTTTCGGATAGAATTGATACCGGGATTTCATCTTCTCGTCACACATTCTTCAATCGACATCGTTAAAATG
>CAUULH010000057.1:0-7627 GCA_963545875.1 uncultured Ethanoligenens sp. | reverse complement strand
TCCTTCATTCGAAAATGCACGATTCAATTTTCTCACATTATAAAGAATTCCCGTATCCTTGTCAAGTTGCGCCGAACTTCTCTTGGAACAGTGACTGAGCGGCAGAATATCCGGGCGATGACGGAAGAAGTTCAATGGAACAGACCGGCAAAAAAAGCCCCGGCCGACCGAAAAAACGAAACGAACGGATTCGGCGGCGCGGGTTTCTTTTTTACGGAAGAAACGGCCGTAAGGTCGGCTTTCGCCACCGTCTGACCGTTCAGGGTAAAGATCAGCCCGCCAATCTTCTGCCCTTTTTTCACCGGCGCTTTGATCTGGCGCGGCAGGCTGACGCGCATCTTGATCTCGCCGGTCTCATCCGTTCGCAGAGCGGCCGAGACGGAATCCGGGCTGCGCACGGAAACGCTTGCCGTTACACCGCCCGCCACCTTTACCGCGCGCGTGATGGGCGAGGAGAGTACCGTGCGGGCTTTTATGAGCGAAAAGCCTTTATCGAGCAATTCGGCGTGATCGTCCCAGTCGTCCGGATCGTCCAGCGTGACGAGAACGAGCTCCACGCCGTCGCGCCTGGCGCAGGAGACAAGGCAGCGCCCGCTCTTTTTCGTAAAGCCGGTCTTGATGCCGATCTCACCGGCATAAGAGGCGAGAAGCCGATTGTGGTTGACCAATGTGCGGCCGTTTGCGATACCGTTATACGGCACCGAGATGCGTCTTGTGCCCACGATCTGCGCAAAATCCGCGTTCGCCATCGCATAAGCGCCGAGGCGCGCGAGGTCGCGCGCCGTGGTGTAGTGGTCTTTGACATCCAGACCGGAAGGATTGGCAAAATGGGTGCCCGAGAGGCCGAGCGCCCGCGCTTTTTGGTTCATCTGTGCGGCAAAGCCGTCGAGCGAGCCGCCTAAAAGCATGGCGATAGCGTTGGCCGCGTCGTTTCCGCTCTCGAGCATGAGGCCATACACAAGATCGCGCAGCGTGAGCTTTTCATCCGGTTTCAGACCCATGGATGAGCCTTCCACCGTAAGCGCCTCGGCGGGAACGGTCATCGTCTCGTCCAGTCTGCCGGATTCGCAGGCCAGCAGGCCGGTCATGATCTTGGTCGTGCTGGCCATCGGCAGGCGGGCGTCCATGTTCGCGCCGAGAATCACCCGCCCGGTGGACTGCTCCACCAGCGCATAGCTGCGCGCCGACACCGCTTTTACCGGTGCCGCCGGCCACAGCATCACAGCGAACAGAACCGCCGCCAGCATCACCGCGCATTTTTTCCCCACTCCGCATCCCTCCGCCGGTTTTCTGTGCCATACCTATGCGGCGGGAAAGCGGGAAATGTGGGACGCCTTAAATTCCGGAAGCGGGCGGCTCCTCTTTTTGCTCTTTGGCCTTTTTGTCTTTTTTGTCTTTGAAAAGGCTCACGATCTTGTCGATGAGCTCCGGCACCATGCTGATGGCGTTATCTGCCGCGGAAGAATTGGACGTGATCTGGAGCAATTTGACCTGCCCCTGCGAGACCACGACGAACGCCACCGGCGTGATGGTCGTGCCCGCGCCGCTGCCGCCGCCGAAAAGCTCTTTTTCCGTCTTGGCGGGCAGGTCGGAGCCGCCGGAAGCAAAGCCCAGCGACACTTTGGAGATCGGGATGATGACCGTGCCGTCCGGCGTGGTGATCTGGTCGCCGATGATGGTGTTCACGTCCACGATCTGGCGGATGTTCTGAAGCGCCGAATCCAGCAGCTCCTTGATCGGATGTTCACTCATTTTTAAGCACCGTCTTTCTTGTATCCTCGATGACTTCGGTCTTTATCCCGCGCGCCGCGCCGTTTCCGGCGTCTGCCCGGGTCTTTCTTCATCCTCGGCTCGCAGCAAAGAAAAAAACGTGCGGGCCGCGGGGATTCCCTGTGAAACCAAAAGGGTCAAAACGGCGAAGATGCGCATGGAAAGCTCCGCCTGAAAGGAAACGGCTGTTTCGCCGCCGGAAAAAAGCGGCGAGATGCGCACGCGCTCTCTTTTCACCCGCACCGCGCTGTGCAGAAACCCCAGCGCCGTATAAACGGCGGCGCAGGCCTGCCCGTAGCGGATGGCGGTGTCCGCCGCGTCTTCTTCGTGGATGCGGAGATCGAGCTCGAAGCGTTCCACCGTCAGCCGCCGGCCCGCCGCCGCGATGAGCTTTTTGGCCAGCTCGAAAAAAGCGGAAAAGTGGCGGAGGAAAAAGGACAGATCGGGTTTCGGGCCCGCTTTGGGCGGCTTTTGCTTTTTCGGGCGGGCTCTTGCTTTTTTCCCGGTTTTCGGGGCGGCTTTTTCTCCCGCGGGCAGGGGAATGTGAAAAAACCAGAACCGCGCTTCCAGCCGGAAGTCCGCGTCGTAAAAAAGCACCAGACGGATACGCGAAGCGAACAGAAGCGCGAGAACCGCCGCCGCGGCGAGAACGATCCGAACGGCCATCACGATCCCTCCCGCAGGCTCCAGCGCATCTGGTCGGCGGGCGCGGCGGGCTTGGGCAGCTCCTCGAGCGAGGAAAGGCCGAAACAGCGCAGGAAATTTTCCGTCGTGCCGTAGAGGATGGGCCGGCCCGGCACATCGAGCCGCCCGCGCTCCTCGATGAGGTCTTTGGCCGCAAGGCTCGAGAGCACGCCGCCGCAGTCCACGCCGCGCACCTGCTCCACATAGCTTTTCGTCACCGGCTGGCGGTAGGCCACGATGGCCAGCGCTTCCATCGCGGCGGAGGAGAGCGGCGTATCCCGTCTCAGATCGAGCGCGTGCGTCACGGTCTCATTGTATTCCGGCCGCACGGCGAGCTGAAAGCTCCCATCCAAACGCAGGAGCGCCACGCCGGAAGCCGCCAGCGAGCTTTCCAGCTTATCCGCCAGCTTGTTCACGGCGTCCCCGTCCGTTTGGAGCACCGCGGCCAGCCGGGCGGCCGGCACCGGCTCACCGCTCGCGAAAAGCACCGCTTCCATCGCGGCCAGATCGGTCATTTTCATCCGCCCGTCTTCCTTTCGAGTGTCAGGATTTCCTCTCCGTCCTTTTCCGCCGCGCGCACACGGCCGGTGCGGATAAGGCCTAAGACCGCCAGAAACGCGGCCACCGCGCCGGAACGCTCTTTCACGCCCTCGAACAGCGAGCGGAACCGCCGCCCGCCGCGCGTGAGCTTTCGGAGCACGTGCACGACGCCCACGGCGACGGATACCGCCGGGCGAACCACCACGCCGGAAAAAGAAGCGGCCGTAGGCGGCGTTTTCAGCGGCTCCCGGCCCCGCGCCGCCGTGAACGCTTCCGCCAGCTCTTCCGGATTGTGGCGCAGACGGTACGTCTGTTCTTTGGGCAGCGGCTGGGGCGCGCGCACGAGGCAGGGCCGCCATTGTGCCCGGAGCGCTCCCGCCATCTCCTTGCAGACCTGATAGGCGATCAACGCGGTGGTCAGCTCCTCGCGCGGGTCTTTTTCCGGGTGCGGCAGGAGCATGTCCGATTTCATCTGCACCAGGCGCGAAGCCATTTCGAGAAAGCCGCTCGTGAGCTCCATATCCATGCGCTCGGCTTCATGCAGATAAGCAAGATACTGGTCCAGAAGCTCGGCGATGGGGATATCGCAGAGATTGAGCTTGTGCTTGGTCACCAGATGGAGCAGCAGGTCGAGCGGGCCTTCAAAAACCGGGAGCCTAAACGTAAGGGTTTCCATCTTTTCCCTCATTATGCAAAGACCGCCCACATCGCGTTCAGCACCGCCTGCTGAACGGCGAGCAGCGGTTTGGTGAGGAATCCGAGAAAGAACAGCGCCATCAGGCCGACCTGGATGATGTTTTCATACCGGTAGAGCGTCGCTTCCGCCCCGCGGGAAAGAAAAAGCATCAGCACGCGGGAGCCGTCAAGCGGCGGCACGGGGATCAGGTTGAAAACGAACAGGCCCGCGTTGATCTGAGCGGAAACCATCAAAAACGTGAGCAGGATGGAGCCCGCCGTGCCCGAGGCGGTCAGCGACGTATCGAACGCGCGGTAGAGCCCCAGCGAAAGGAACGCCATCGCCAGATTGGAAAGCGGGCCGGCGACGGCCGTGACCGCCATGCCCACGCGCGGATTTTTGAAATTATTCGGATTGACGGGCACCGGCTTGGCCCAGCCGAAGCGGAACAGGATCAGGCAGATGGTGCCCAGCAGGTCGAGATGTTTCATCGGGTTGAGCGTAAGGCGGCCCGCATTTTTGGCCGTGCGGTCGCCCAGCGCGTTCGCCGTGAGCGCGTGCGCGCACTCGTGGACGGGAAACGCGATGAAAAGAACCGGCAGGGTGAACACGAACCCCTCTAAATAGGAAAGGATGGTCGAAAGACTCATCTGCGGAAAGATCTGAAACATAAGGGCTCCTTACCGATCAAAGGGCGGCTCTTGAAATCTTCCGCCGCAAAGCGGAGGATCTTTCCCTTTAGTATAGGCGGCCGGCGGGCAAAATACAAGACGGCTTTTACCGTTCGGAAGCCCCGCCGTCCGGAAGCGTTCCGGTTTCGGACGATGACAGCGAAGCGGCATCGTCCAGCGCGGCGCGGCTCTCCTCTTCCGGCAGGGCGGCGACGTCCCGCAGTTTCCGCCGGATCTGGCGCGTGCGCACGCCCACGAGCTGATCGAGCTCCTTGTGCGCCTGCTCCAGCCGCTGCTGAGTGGCGGAGAGCACGTCGGAGAACTTGGCGAATTCCGTTTTGACGGCGCCGAGCACCTGCCAGACCTCGCCGGAACGCTTCTGGATGGCGAGCGTGCGGAAGCCCATCTGCAGACTGTTAAGCAGGGCCGCCATCGTCGTCGGGCCCGCCACCGTAATCTTATAGTCCCGCTGGAGCGTCTCCAGCAGGCCGCGGCGCACCACTTCGGCATACAGCCCTTCAAAAGGCAGAAACATGACGCCGAATTCCGTGGTGGCCGGCGGCTCGATGTATTTGTCATGGATCTCTTTGGCAAACGACTTGATGCGCTGTTCGAGCGCCGCGCCGGCCTGCGCCACGGCGGCCTTGTCGCCGGAATCGTAGGCGTCGCAGAGGTGCGTGTAGGCGTCGGCGGGGAATTTGGCGTCGATGGGCATCCACACGGTGCCCTCGCCCGTACCGGGCAGGCGGACGGCGTATTCCACCACGGCGGAGCTGCCGGGCTTGGTCGCCACGTTCGCGCCGTACTGCTCCGGCGGCAGGATCTCCTCGAGGATGGCCCCGAGCTGGACTTCGCCCAGCACGCCGCGCGTCTTGACGTTGCTCAGCACCTTTTTGAGGTCGCCCACGCCCGCGGCGATGTTCTGCATCTCGCCAAGCCCTTTATAGACCTGCTCGAGCCGCTCGCTCACCAGCTTGAACGATTCGCCCACGCGCTCCGTGAGCGTCTTTTCCAGTTTTTCGTCCACGGTGCGGCGGATCTGTTCGAGCTGTTTTTCGTTGTCGGCCCGCATGGCGGAAAGTTTCCCTTCCATCATGCTGCGGATGCCTTCGAGTTTCACTTCGTTCTGCACGGAAAAATCCGCCATGCGCTTGTCCACGCCGGTTATCAGGCCATTCATCGTTTTCTGCGAGGCGTCCTGCCCGCGGGAGAGCATCTCGCCGAGAGCGTTCACGCTGTTTTGGACGGCCGCCGCCGTTTCGCCGCGCGCGGCGCGCAGTTCCTCGCGGATATCGCGCCGGATCTCCTCCGCGCGGCGGGCTTCTCCGCTTCTGCCCCGCGACAGCGTCAGCACGAGACAGAGCGCGGAAAGCACCGCCGAAACACCAGAAAGAACCAAGATGAGTGTCAGCATAAAGTCCTCCGTTTTTGCCGATGCAAAAGGCAGCCATGAGATCATGGCTGCCCAAAATGGAGGCGCCACCCAGAATCGGACTGGGGAATAAAGGTTTTGCAGACCTTCGCCTTACCGCTTGGCTATGGCGCCTTGCTTCGGGCGGGCCAAAGCGCCCGCCGTCATGCTTTATTATACCCGGCGGAAAGCGCGTGTCAAGGCCGGGCCTTACGCGCCGGCGAATTCACGGTCTGTGAGCGAGAGCGCGCTGGCGATCACCTGGTCCATGTTGTAGTAGCGGTATTCCGCCAGTCGGCCGCCGAAGAGCACGCCCGGCTCCTTTTGGGCCAATGTTTGATACTGAGCGTATAATCTCTTGTTTTTTTCATCGTTAACGGGATAGTAGGCTTCCATGCCGCGGTGCCAAGTCATGGGATACTCTTTGGTGATGACGGTATCCGGCTGGGTGCCGAAGACGAAATGCTTGTGCTCGATGATGCGGGTATACGGCGTTTCGGCATCCGTATAATTGACGACGGCGTTGCCCTGATGATTGACCTCGTGCAGCGTTTCCGTCTCAAAGCGCAGACTGCGGTAGGCGAGCTCGCCGAATCGGTAACCGTAAAAGGCGTCCACCGGCCCGGTGTAGACCGTCTTTTCCGCAAGGTCCTGCAGCGCGGCGCGGTCTTTCAGAAAATCGGTCTCCGTGCGCACCTCGGCGCCCGCGAGCAGCTTCTCGATGAGCGCGTCGTAGCCCTCGGCCGGAATGCCCTGATGCGGGTCGTTGAAATAATTGTTATCATAAATAAAGCGGACCGGCAGGCGCTTGATGATGAACGCCGGCAGTTCGCGGCACGGGCGGCCCCATTGTTTTTCGGTATAGTCTTTGATGAGCTTTTCGTAGATGTCGCGGCCAACGAGCGCGATCGCCTGCTCCTCGAGATTGCGCGGCTCGGTGATGCCGGCTTCCTTCCGCTGTTTCTCGATGACGGCTTTCGCCTCGGCCGGTGTTTTGACGCCCCAGAGCCGGCTGAACGTATTCATATTGAACGGCAGATTATAGATCTCGCCTTTGTAGTTGGCGATGGGGCTGTTGGTGTAGCGGTTGAAATGGACGAAACCATTGACATACTGCCAGACCCGCTCGTCGGAAGTGTGGAAGATGTGCGCGCCGTAGCGGTGCACATCGATGCCTGCCACGCGTTCGCAGTAGATGTTGCCGCCGAGATGCGGCCTTTTTTCCACCACCAGGCATTTTTTTCCGTGCCGCACGGCCTCATGGGCGAAGACCGCGCCGAAAAGGCCGGCCCCGACGATCAGATAGTCATAAGCTCTCATTTTTACCTCCGGCAAGTGGATTTTTCCTTTTATTTCGATAAAACTCGTTTTTTATTATACGCGCCGGACGGCCGCATGTAAATAATGGTACTGAAACACGCATCGGCCGGCAGCTTGTTTGGCCCGGTAGGCCCTTGTTCTGCGCGCGGCCGGCTCAGCAATGCATAAATCGCCCGTTTTTTCCGCTTCCTCGCGTTTTCCGGGGCAATCCGGCCGCCAGGAATGCCCGCTTTGGCAGACTTCCAAATGCGGCGCATCTTTTCCACAGGACGCCCCCCGCTGCACTCGCCTTTATTTCTGCTTTTTTTTGCAAAACTTTTACATGAAAATTAAAATTAAATGTTGATTTTTTCCTATGATTCCGCTATATTATAATTATGTCTTTTAATATTCTCCTTTGGTAGGCAGTGTATTTTTACTCTTTTTTTTCTTCTTTGCTTTGCTTTCTTTTATCATATGAATTTTTAACGAAACTGTCTGCTATGCCTGCTTTGCATACAGGCAGTTCTATTTTGATGCGCGCCTATTCAGGCGCACCGGGCCGGGAGGCTGTTG
>CAUULH010000056.1:0-7753 GCA_963545875.1 uncultured Ethanoligenens sp. | reverse complement strand
GATTCAAAAAAACATCTTGTAAATTCATCGTTTTTTGCATATCCATTCCTCCAGGAGAGCCCGCCGCAAGAACAGCGGCGGAAAAAAAGAAACTTTTCCCGAATCTAAGCCCCATTATAGCATAGCACACCCGAATTATCTATGGCGCGGGCGGCCTGTTTACAAATTATTTGAAAATCGGCGGAAGCCTCGAGCCAAACGGTGTCCGCATCACGGCGGAACCACGTCATCTGGCGCTTGGCATAGCGGCGCGTGGCGCGCTTGATCGCCTCCACCGCGTCGGGAAGCGGCGTCTCCCCGCGCAGAAAGCCCGCGAGCTCTTTGTATCCGATGGCCTGCATGGCCGTACCGCTCCGCACCGCCTCGCCGCGCGCGAACAGGGCTTTCGCCTCGTCGAGAAGCCCGGCGGCCATCATGGCGTCCACGCGGGCGTCGATGCGGGCGTAGAGCGCCCGCCTGTCGGCAAAAGAGAGCCCGATGCGGCAGACGCGGTACGGCGAAGGCGCCGCCGCGGCCCGCCGTTTCATCTCCGCCATCGTCACGCCGGTCGTGCGAAAGACCTCGATGGCACGGATGACGCGGCCGAGATTGTGCGGATGGAGGACCGCCGCAGTCTCCGGGTCAAAGACCGCCAGTTCGGCGAGCAAAGCTTCCCCGCCCTCTTTTTCCGCCTTTTCCCGCAGACGGGCGCGCAGGGCCTCGTCCCGCGGCGTTTCGGGAAAGCGCAGGCCGGAGAGCAAAGAATCGGCATAGAGCCCGGTGCCGCCCGCCACAACGGGCACGAGACCTCTTGCGTGGATATCTTCGATCGCCCCGCCCGCAAGACGCACATACTCGGCCACGCTGCACGGTTCGGCCGGGTCTTTGATGCCGATGAGGTGATGCGGCACGCCCTGCTTCTCCGCTTCCGTGGGCTGAGCGGTGCCGATGGCCATGCCGCGGTAGATCTGCATGGAATCCGCCGAAACCACTTCGCCGCCGTAATGCCGGGCCAGAAAAACGGCGAGCTTCGTCTTGCCGCTGGCCGTGGGGCCGATGACCGCCAAAACCGGGATTTTTTCCATCCTTTACCCCCGGCGGCCGAACTGCTTCTCGAGCTCGGCGCGCGTAAGCGCGAAGGCGACCGGCCGCCCATGCGGGCAGTAGCGCACGTCGTCGAGCGCCAGCACGCGCTCGGCCAGCTTCTGCGCTTCTTCCGGCGAGGTGAAATTTCCCGCCTTGATGGCCGCCCGGCAGGCCACCGAGTGATAGAGATCGTCGATGCGCTCCGGCGTGAGGTCTTTGCCGAAACGGGCCAGCCTGCCCGCCAGCTCTTCCACGGCGGGAACGATGTCGCCCTCCCGCAGGAAGATGGGCGCCGCCCGCACCAGCACCGTCGCGCCGCCGAAATCGCCCATATCGAACCCGGCGTCCCGCATCGCCGGCAGATTCTCCAGCACCGCCTGATGCTCCTCACGCGAGAGCGTGACCGTTTTCGGCGCGAGCAGCATCTGTGCCGCCGCCCTGCCGTTTTTGCGGAGGTCCTCATAGATCAGGCGTTCATGCGCGGCGTGCTTATCGATGAGGAAGAGCGTATCGCCTTCCTCGACGATCAGATACGTTCCGAAACACTGGCCCGCCACACGCGGCGCGGGCGCGCCTTCCGCCACAGAGGCTGGAAGCGGCGCTTCTTTCGACGGTTCCGCCGGGTGTTCAGGCTCCTGCCCGGGCATTTTTTGGGGCTCCGGAGCGGACACGGGCGGCACGGAAAGATCGGACGCATGGGCCGGTGCGGCGGGCCGCTCTGCCAGCGGCACGGCATCGGGTCGGGCGGAAACGCTCCCGTGCGCGGGCGTATACGACGTGAACGCCGTCTGGCGGAACGTATCCGCTTGCCCGCGGGCGGCAAAATGGAGAGGCGTGGAAGCCGGTGTGCGGAAAGACGCCGATGTTTTCGGAAAAGCCTGCGCCTGTTCGATCTGGAGCGCGGGACGCGGGTCTTTTTCGGCCAGCGTGGTCTTGACGGCGTAATACACGGCTTCAAAAAGGGCGTGCTCATCGGCAAAACGCACTTCCGTCTTGGCGGGATGGACGTTCACATCCACCAGCGCGGGCGGCAGCGCGACGTGCAGCACGCAGCCCGGATAGCGCCCGACCATGATGCTGCCCTTATACGCCTGCTCCAGCGCGGCCATCATCGTGCGGGACTTGACGAGCCTGCCGTTGACGAAAAAGAACTGGAGGTTCCGGTTGGCGCGCGCGCCGACGGGTTTCTGGATGAAGCCCGTGACCGTTTCGCCGCCGAGCTCGTAGGCCACCGGGAGCAGATCGTGCGCAAATTCGCGCCCCAGCACGGCATGGATGGCGGAGATGAGCCGATTGTCGCCCGGCGTATGGATCTCCTCTTTTCCGTCGCGCAGGAACTTGACCGAGACCTCCGGGTGCGAGAGCGCCAGCCGCTCGGCCACGGCGCGCACGGCGTTGCTCTCGGTGACGTCTTTTTTGAGGAACTTCATGCGGGCGGGCGTATTGTATAAAAGATCGCGAACCAGCACCGTGGTGCCCTGCGGGCAGCCCGCCGGGCCCTCGTCGGCGACTTCGCCGCCCAAAAGCGCGATGCGCGTGCCCTCGAGCTCTTCCGCCGTGCGCGTGATGAGCTCCACTTTGGAGACCGCCGCGATGGAGGCGAGCGCCTCGCCGCGGAAACCGAGCGTGCCGATGGCCTCGAGATCGGCGTCTTTGCGCACCTTGCTCGTGGCGTGGCGCAGGAAAGCGGTGGACACGTCGGCTTTCGGGATGCCGCAGCCGTTGTCCGCCACGCGGATGAACCGCACGCCGCCGTTCTGGATCTCCAGCGTGACGACGCCTGCGCCCGCGTCGATGGCGTTCTCCATCAGTTCTTTCACCACGGACGCCGGACGCTCGACCACCTCGCCCGCCGCGATCTTCTCCGCTACTTCTTTGGGCAATACCTCGATACGGCTCATCTTTTCCCGCCTTTCCGTCCGGAACCTTTTTTATGTATCGCTCTTTTCCCCGCCCTGCACCGCGTGGCACAGCTCGAACAGCAGGTTGAGCGCTTCGATGGGCGTGAGCGCGTTGGCGTCGGTCTCCCGCAGGCGGGCCATGACCTTTTCCGCCAGCGGGTCGGCCATCGCCACCTGCGCGGGCAGCTCCTCCGTCTTTTTCCGCCTCGGCGCGCTCACGGGCCGCCCCGCCTCCAGCTCGCGCAGGATCTCTTTCGCGCGCGTCACCACTTTATCCGGGATGCCCGCGAGCTTGGCTACTTCAATGCCGTAGCTGTCGTCCGCGCCGCCCGGAATGATGCGCCGCAGGAACGTGAGCTCATCGCCGCGCTTTTTGACCGCCACGCTGAAGTTCCGCACGCCGGGCAGCAGGTCTTCGAGCGCCGTGAGCTCGTGATAATGCGTGGCGAAAAGCGTTTTCGCGCCGCAGCGTTTGGGGTCCGCCACATATTCCACCACCGCGCGCGCGATGCTCATGCCGTCGAACGTGGAGGTGCCGCGGCCGATCTCGTCGAGCAGGATGAGGCTGTCTTTCGTCGCGTTCTCGAGAATGGCCGCCACCTCGTTCATCTCCACCATGAAAGTGGATTGGCCGGACGCGAGATCGTCCGACGCGCCGACGCGGGTGAAGATGCTGTCCGTCACGCCGATATGCGCCGCCGACGCGGGCACAAAGCTGCCCATCTGCGCCATCAGCGTGATGAGCGCCACCTGCCGCATATAGGTGGATTTGCCCGCCATGTTCGGCCCCGTGATGATGGCCACGCGGTCGTTCTCCATGTCCATATCCGTATCGTTCGGCACGAAAGGCACCGTCGTCAGGATGGCTTCCACCACCGGATGGCGGCCGTCTTTGATGCGGATGCGCCCGTCCAGCGCGATCTCCGGGCGGCAGTAGCGGTTCATGGAAGCCACCTCGGCGAGCGAGCAGAGCACGTCGAGCCGGGCGAGCGCCGTGGCCGTGCTCTGGATGCGGTGGAGCTCGCCGGCCACTTTGCGGCGCACGTCGTCGAACACGTCGTATTCGAGCGAAACGGCCCGCTCCTGCGCGCCCAGCACTTTCCCTTCGAGCTCTTTGAGCTCCTCGGTGATATACCGCTCGCAGTTCGTGAGCGTCTGCTTGCGGATGTATTCCTTCGGCACCTGAGCGATATTCGATTTCGTGACCTCGATGTAGTAGCCGAACACGCGGTTATAGCCGATGCGCAGATTCTTGATGCCGGTCTTTTCCTTCTCCTGCGCCTCGATCTTGGCCAAAAAGCCCTTCCCGCCGCGCATGATCTCCCGCAGGCTGTCGATCTCGGCGTGATAGCCGGTCTTGATAAGCCCGCCCTCGCGCACGGAGATGGGCGGATCGTCCTCGATGGCCTTTGATATCAGGCCGTACAGATCGGCCAGCGGGTCGATGGCGCGCTCGATCTTCTGCAAAAGGCTCGCCTTGCAGGAAGAGAGCCGCTTTTTGATGGCCGGCAGGCGGCCGACGGTATCGGCGAGCGCGCGGAGCTCGCGGGCGTTGGCCGTGCCGTAGACGATGCGCGTCATCAGGCGCTCGAGATCGTGCACGCCGTCGAGCGCTTCCGTCAGATCGCCTCTTAAAAGCGAATCGGAGAAAAGCTCGTCCAC
This sequence comes from uncultured Ethanoligenens sp., assembly GCA_963545875.1. Lineage (GTDB taxonomy): Bacteria > Bacillota > Clostridia > Oscillospirales > Ethanoligenentaceae > Ethanoligenens. The sequence continues at coordinate 3,125 of CAUULH010000056.1, read as the reverse complement.
CGCGGCGAGACGGCGCGTGATGGGACCGGGGCTGATGAGCGGCTGCTCCACCCACGTGCGCAGAAGGCGCTTGCCCATGGCCGTTTTGGTGCGGTCGAGCACCCAGAGCAGGGTGCCGCGCTTCTCACGGCCCCGAAGCGTCTCGCAGAGCTCGAGGTTCCGCCTGGTAGCCGGGTCGAGCCGCATGAACTGCACGTCGCTGTATACGTCGAGCTGGTTCAGGCGCTCAAGACCCGTCATCTGCGTACGCTTCAAATAGGAAAGCACGGCGTTCAGCGCGCGCACGGCGGGCTCTTTATCCGCAAGGCCGAGCGCGGCGGGGTCTTCTTTGCCGAACTGGCGGCAGACAGGCGCCGCGTCCGCTGAGAACGCCTCGGCTTCCATGCCGACGGCGGAAGCGCCGAGCCGCTCTTTGATGAATTTTCCCACGCCCGCCGTCGCGTCCGCTCCGGCGTCGAGGAGCACTTCGCTCGGCGTGAAGCGGCCGAGCTCGCCGATGATCTTCTGGCCCAGCTCGTCACCGGAAAGCAGGGTGGCATGCACTTCGCCGGTGGAGATATCCGCGAAAACGACACCCGCCCGGCCGTTTTGCACGCAGACGCCCGCGAGATAGTTGTTGCGCGCCTCGTCGAGCATACTGCCTTCCATCACAGTGCCGGGCGTGACGACGCGGATGATCTTGCGCTTCACAAGCCCTTTGGCGAGCTTAGGGTCTTCCGCCTGCTCGCAGATGGCCACGCGGTAGCCTTTGGCCACGAGCCTCGCGATATAGCCCTCGCAGCTGTGGAACGGCACGCCGCACATCGGCGCGCGCTCTTCCATGCCGCAGTCTTTGCCCGTGAGCGTGAGTTCGAGCTCGCGCGAAGCCAGCTTGGCGTCGTCGAAAAACATCTCGTAGAAATCGCCGATACGGAAAAAGAGGATATCGTCCCGATGCTGCTCTTTCACCGCCATATACTGCTGCATCATCGGCGTCATATCTGCCATTTTGCTTTCTCCTGTCTCTTTCAGGCCGTTTTCACGCGCCGCAGCCGCGGCACCCGGCGCAGTCGCCGCCGCAGCCCACTTCGCCGCTCACGGTGCTCTGGAGCATCTGATTGATCTGGACCAGCAGGCCGTTGATCTCGTTCTGCGCTTTCTGGAGCTCCGCCATCGCGGGGCGGGCCATCAGCGCGTCGTAATCCGCGGCGAGTTTTTTCTGCTTCTCCATCACGGCGCCGCGGTCTTCCGGCGGCTCGCGCAGAAGCGCCATGAGTTCCTCTTTTTCCGCGCGGAAACGGGCCATCTCCTCTTGGATCGGCCCGTCGGTCTCCACCGCCGCGCGGGCTTTCTGGAGCCTTAGGCAGCGCGCGTCCGCCGAGACGGCTTCCGCTAATTCCCTTGCTTTTTCGAGTACGTCCATTTCAAGCCTTCCTTTCGGCTTCTCCATAAAGGGTGACGCCTTTCACCCGTGTGATGTTTACCGGATAGAACCGGCCGGGCTCCTCCGCCGCGAACGAAACGGCGATGCCGCTGTCCGCCCGGCCGAAAGCCACGCCGTCTTTTACTTCAAGCGCCAGCACGCGCTCGGTTTTTCCGACGCGGCTCTCGAGATAGGCGCGCCCGACAGCCGCCTGCGTTTTGAGCAGCTCGTCGAACCACGCCGCTTTTTCTTTTTCGGGCACCGGGTCGGGCATTTCGGCCGCCGGCGTGCCCGCGCGCGGCGAATAGCGGAACATATAGAGATTGGCGAAGCGGATCTCTTTCACCAGCTCGAGCGTTTGGCGGAAATCCGCTTCCGTCTCGCCGGGAAACCCGACGATGACATCGGCCGTGAGACAAAGATCGGGGATGGTCTCCCGGGCGAGCCGGACCAGTTCCCGGTAGCTCTCCGCCGTGTAGCGCCGGTTCATCCGCTCCAAAACGCGGTCGCTGCCGGACTGGAACGGCAGGTGCAAATGCCTTGCCGCTTTCGGATTCTCCGCCATCGTTTCAAAAAGGCGCGGCGAGGCGTCTTTGGGGTGCGAGGTCATGAAGCGCAGGCGGAAATCGCCCGGCAGGGCGGAGACGGCCGCGAGCAGGCGGGAAAAATCCCAGCCGTCCGGCAACCCGCGCCCGTAGGAATTGACGTTCTGGCCCAAAAGCGTGATATCTTTATAGCCGTTTTTCACCAAATCCGCCGCTTCGGCGAGCACGTTCTCCGGCGCGCGGGAATGCTCCCTGCCGCGCACATACGGCACAATGCAATACGTGCAGAAATTGTTGCACCCCTGCATGACGGGCAGCCACGCCGTATAGCGTCCTTCGCGCCGCACCGGCAGACCTTCCGCCACGTCTTCCGGCTCCTCGGTATCGACCACATGGCGCTCCCCGGCGAGCAGACGGTACAAAAGCTCCGGAAAGCGGGGCAGCGCGCCCGTGCCGAAGACGAGATCCACATACGGGTAATGGCGGCGGAGGGTCTTCGCCGTCTCGGGCTCCTGCATCATGCAGCCGCAGACCGCGATGCGCATAGCCGGGCGCTTCTCTTTGACGCCTTTGAGCGCGCCCACGTTCCCGAGCACGCGCTTTTCGGCGTGGTCGCGCACCGCGCAGGTGTTGAAGATCACGAGGTCGGCGTCTTCCGGGCCGTCGGTGAACGTGTAGCCCATTTCGGCAAGCATCCCGCGCAGACGCTCGCTGTCGCTTACGTTCTGCTGGCAGCCATAGGTGCGCACGAACGCTTTGCGCGGCGTATCGCCCAGCATCTCATCGACCCGCCGTACGAAAGGCTTCTGCGCCTGCCACGCGCTCTCTTTGTTATTCCTGATATCCGCTTTGATAATCGGTTTCTCCATTCTGCATCTCCGGCAGCACGCGCACCCGTCCGTCAAAATCGATGGAAACGCAGTTTTTGCCGTGCCGCTTGCTGTGATACATCAGCTCGTCCGCCCGGTGCATCAAAGCACCCGGCGTATCGTCCTGCTTTGCCGCCGTGGCGCCGATGGAGACCGTGATGAGCAGGTCCTCGTCCGCCTCCGTGCGCACGCGCACATGCTTTAAGAGCGTGCGGATACGGCGGATGACGCGGACGGCGTCCCGCCCGCCCGGCGTGGCATAAAGGCCGAGAAATTCCTCTCCGCCCCAGCGGCCGAATACGTCGTCGC